>NZ_CALPCY010000008.1:0-138049 GCF_943193115.1 Otoolea muris | reverse complement strand
TTGTAAATCATCCGTTTTTGTCCGGATGTATCTACCCTTTTTTCATTCTATAACTGTCCGAGTTTTCGGACAGTCTCCCCCCATAATCAGATGGACTGATTATAACCGAAACAGGAAGCGGTGACAAGTGTTCGTTTCACATCTTCCCATCCAACGACTTCCCCGTTTCAGCATGCTTAAAATCAGGGAGATACTCCGATATGATCCGAACGATTTCTTCTTTTGTGACAGATGGCTTTTCAAACGCACAATCCAGTACATTTATCAGCTCATGGACTGTCTCTTTATCCGGCGCAGTTTTATCTATTATAACGCCCAATGCCTTAAACCTCTGCTCATCCACTGTCTCAGAGGATGTATAAAATTCTTCAAACGCTTTCTCTCCGCTGGTATCGGACGGTGAAAAGTGAACCGGGTACATCCTCCCTCCATGCTTAATCTCAGCCGCTCTGGCGAGCGCCTCTTCGTCACTCCCGCATTTCAGGGCTTTATATCCATATGCCTTTAGAAGTTCGACTGCTATCGCGTCAAACGTCATCATCTGTCCTTCATCCAATTTGGGAAAAAATATCTCCCTGTTTCTTCCCAGTATGGCTGACAGCATACAAATCTGTCCTGACTCCTCCGGGCTTACAAAAAAACGCCGGATATCAGACGGCGCAGATAACGGCTGCAGCTTTGAAAGGCGCTCCAGAAACCCTGCCGGAAGTGACCCATTGGAAAACGCCACATTTGCAAACCGCGCGGTTTTGACCGGAAAGTCTTCTGAATAACTGAATATCAGATCCTCCATAATCCTCTTGCTGGCCCCCATGAGATTAACGGGGTTCGCCGCTTTATCCGTTGATACGCAAAAATAGCAGCGCGGCGGGCAGTCCGCAAGCTGTTCCAGCAATCCCCCTGCATTTATTACATTGTTGCGCAGCAGGGCTTCAACCGAATAGATATCTTTTTCACTCCTCACATGTTTATGGGCAGAAAAATTAGCCACAATATCAAAGCCACGATGTCTCAGGAATACATGCTTAAATGTCACAGAGCTGTAATCCATAGGATATGGAACAAAGACTTCCGGAACCAATGAGCCGCCGGATCGCAAATCTCTCGTCAGCTCTGTCAGCGCATTTTCATTTGTATCAACGATATAAAGTTCCGAGGGCTTAAAAGGCAGAACCGCTTTTATAAAACTGCTGCCAATACTCCCGGCTCCGCCGATGACAAGTACAGAGTTTCCGCCAATTTGGGCTTCCATCTCGTCCCGGTATGCATCCACATCATCCCGGAACATACTGCCCGGCCGTTTTGTTACGTATGTATTTATGAAATCTGTTAAATTAAACACTGGCTGTCATCCCCGTCTTTCCTTATCATTCCCTGTCTGGCTGTCTCTGTCCCGCATGCATTTTGCATCCGCATACAACGCTTTCATATCCTCCTGCGTATCAATATAATACCGGTGCAGCATCTCCATCATCACAAAATCCTCTTCTGAGTCAATATCCAGCGCCAGGTAATCCCTCATGAGTGAAATCCCCGTACGGTACGCGGATATCGCTTTATCAATGTTCCCCTCCAGGAACTCCGGGCGGTATGCATAGATGCTCGCGTTTAACTCATAGCATTTCGGCGCCTGCTGCCTGGCGGTCAGGTTCCCTTCACAGACCGTGTGAAAAAAACCGTCCGCGGACTGTTCCACCAGATTAAAATATGGGCTTCTTCTCGCTTCCACCACGCTGTACACCAGATCATACTCCGGGTTCCCCAAAAGCTCCCTGATTGCATGTTCCACATCCCCGACTGTGCGCAGCGGCGATGTGATATCCAGATCCACTGCCACATCCACCGCCCTGTTTCCCTTCACCGCCAGGTACGTATCCCGGATCACATCGATCTTAGGAACCGCATCGCCGGCAAGCTCCTCTTTCCGGCGCACGTATTCGATGCCGCACACCGCCTTCTGCGCCTTTATGATATCCTTAAGTTCCTTACTGTCTGTATTCACCGCCACCCGGATATCGTCCTCCCCATGCCGGCCCGCATACCCCTTTATCGCGGCAAGCGTGTAATAAACCAGCGGGACGCCGTTCATCTCTTTTACATTTTTATTTTTAAACCCCTTTGACCCGGCTCGTCCGCAGATCGTAAATAATATGGTCATAGCTCCCCCCTCGTAAGGCGCAGCACCCTGCGCGCCTCCTCCAAATCATTATCACTACGTATTGTCCCGTTTACAATTTCCAGAAAGTGCTCCAGTTCCCGCTTCTGGTAATCATCCCGGCCCTGATGGAAGCATATGGTTTCCCCTCTTACCAGAAAGTCAATCTTCTGGCCAATCAGATCCACCGACACAGTTTCATCATCACAGTACAGCTCCAGTTTCCTCTGCGGCCTCCTCCCAAAATAGTCCAGATGGATCTCCACAATCTTGTCATCATAGTCCGCTATATAGACCGCTATATCATCCGCATCGACTTCCAGGCATGATTTTTTTCCCATGATACATTTTACATGGTTTGGCATACCCATCAAATATTGGATATAATCCCATTCATGGATCAGATCCGCCGAAACGCCCCCGCCCATGTCCCGGCGCGCACTGTACGTATTCCGATAATCGGTCCCCGGTCGCCAGTCCGGGAGATAGCTTGACGAAATGCAGCGTGCGGAACGGACCTTCTTAAAATCCACATGCCCCTTCAGGTATTGGATGGCGCCCATATACCGCAGCGGGCACGCCACATAATACGCCTTCCCGCTGTCTTTAAACGGCAGCAAGTCCTCAGTCCCATCCATGAACACAGGCTTTTCGATAAAAAAAGCATCGCTGAAGCGGTGGTACTCCAGAAGCGTGTCATAGTGCAGGAAGGTGGGGTTCGTGATAAACAGCGCGTCATAGAATCCTTCCAGCTCTCCCGCCCCGGCGCAGATCCGGTCAATGAGGGAAGCAGTATCCGGGCCCGCCGCCGCTCCCTTGCCGCTCCTCACAACCGTGATCTGCACCCGGTCCCCCAGAAGCTCCCTTAAGTTCCGTATATGCCGCCCGGCAATCGAGCCCAGCCCGGTAAAACATACCTTCATCGCTTTTCCCCTCAATCCTGTCAATCAAAGAAAGAACATACGCATCCTTATCCAGCGAATACGCCGGGCTGCCTCCCTCATACACGGCTTTTAAAAAGTCCCTGATTTCATCCCGGTACGGATCTTCCGTGATATGCTCCGCATACCCGTCTATGTGCTCAGTTGATTCATATGCTTCCATAATCTCCCATTGCCCGGTGGAAACATCCAGGACGGAAACGTCATTCCCACCTTCCCAGAGCAGATGGAGCTCTTCCCCGATGACCTCCAGCCGCGTGGATGCCTTTCTGGAAACCACATCCGCCGTAAAGATCCCCAGTGTCCCGTTTTCATGCCGCAGGCAGGCTGTAATGCTGTCGTCGAACGCAATCTCCAGAGCCGTACATCTCTGTTTATGCACAGATAACGAGGCAGCCTTCCCAAACACCTCAATCAGCCACGGGAGCTGGATAGCGAAGATCTCCCGCACGCCGTTTGTCTCTTTCTTCCCGATAAAAAAGTCCTGATACTTCTCCCACGGATGCCAGTCCGGCAGATACTGTCCCACATGGTAAAGATACGTCAGCGGTTTTGTCTGCTTTTTTACAAGATGGCCGATCATCTCTGTCTGCTTTCTGTAAAGCATGGTGCTGGAAAGAAACACCGTGACGTTATGCGATGCGGCCTTTCTCTTTATCTCATCATAGCCGTTATCCGTAAGGTTCAGTTCCGTAAAGACGTGGATCCCGGCTTCAACCAGTTTTACAATCATCTCAGCATGGCCTCCCGGCGATGTGCAAACAAACGCCACATGCGGTTTTTCTTCTATTGCCCGCCCCAGATCCGCGAAACACGCAAAGCCCGCCTCCCCGGCCTGCAAAAGCCGGTCCGCGCGGCTGTCCACACATACAATATCCACATTTTCAACAAGCCCGCGCAGAAGCCGTATCCTTCTCCTGCCCATAGACCCGTATCCGATTACCAGAGCCTTCATTTCACTGTACTCCCCTGCTTATCATACATATCATAAAATGGTTTCTTCAAATCGATATCCATATGGATCGCCTCATAGATTTTTCCGGCGATCCGCTCCCCTGCATGGCCGTCCCCGTACGGGTTTTCCGCCTTCCCGCATTTCTCCCGGAACGCATCCGACAGGGCCAGCCGGACCGCCTGTATGATGGAAGGGGCGTCTTCCCCGCAGTCGATGACTCCCTCTGTCCGGAGCCTCCCTTTCTGACGATCCCCGATATTCACGGTCGGGATGTGGAATGCAGGCGCTTCCATGAGCCCGCTCGATGAATTGCCCAGGACGAAGCAGGCGTATCTCATCAGGGACAGGTACCGCCTGACGCCGAGCGACGCATACACATGCAGGTTGGGCATGGTTTTCTCCTCCCGCTCCAGTATGGCATTGATCCGGGCCCCTCCCTGGTCCGCATTGGATTTTGTCACGATAAATTCGATTTCCGGAAATGCGCGCATCGCCTCCATTAATTCCGAAAGCGCAGGCTCTACGCCGTTTTTCCCCAGCGTGACCGGGTGGTAGGTGCAGAGGGCATACCGGCATGCGCCAAGCCCGATGGCCCCAAGCGCTTCCTCCCTGCTCATATCCGCCGCTTCTATCACATTATCCATGCCGGGCGAACCGAAATTAAACACCCGATCCGGCTGCTCGCCGAGCTGGATGACCCGCCTCCGGCTCTCTTCATTGGTCGGGAAATGGAGATAACTCATCTTTGTGATGCAGTGCCTGATGCAGTCGTCGATTGCGCCCTCAGATATATCGCCCCCGCATATGTGGAAAACCGGGGTTTGCGTATTGACTGCCGCCATGGCGGCGGCCAGCATCTCATAGCGGTCTCCCAGGATCACGACCGCGTCATATCCTTCGCCTGCGAACAAAGCCGTCATCTTCACCAGCATATCCGCCTGGTTGGCCGATATGTCCGCCACGGTTTCTGATGAAACGGACACCGGGATCTCATGGTCGATCCGGAGCTGATCCTCCCGGATCTCATTTACCGTATATCCGTACCCGCGGCTCAAATGCGTCCCGGTGACAATGAGCTGCGCCTGGAAGGCGTCATTCTCAAACCTTCTCAGTTCCCGGATAACAGGCGACAGGAGGCCGTATTCCGCCCTTGTCGCTGTTATGATGCCTGCCTTTTTCATAATATTCCTTCTTTATTCCGGACTACAGCCTCCAAAACCGGATCCTTGCCTGTTTCATCTCATCCAGCTTATAAATCCCTTTTACATCAATCAGGACCTTTCCCGCGTCTTCACCCTCCTTAAAAAGCCTTTTGACAGCCTCCAGTCCCATTTCCTTAAAAATATTGTGCGCAACTGCAATGATCACGCAGTCCGCGCCGAAAATATCCTCCAGCTTCGTAAGCCTTACATCGTATTCCCGCAGCGCATCCTGCTCATCGGCCCACGGATCCGCTACCAGGGGGTGGATGCCATATGTATTCAACTGCCGGATCATATCGTATACCTTACTGTTTCTTATATCCGGGCAGTTCTCCTTAAATGTCAGCCCCAGGATGACCACCTTTGAGCGCCTCGGCGCCTGCCCTGCGGCAACCATCTGCCTGACGGCCATGTCTGCAATATAAGCGCCCATACCGTTATTTACAATGCGGCCGTTCAAAATAATCTGGCTGTGATACCCCAGTTTCTCGGCTTCATACGTAAAATAATAGGGATCAACGCCGATACAGTGGCCTCCCACCAGCCCGGGACGAAAGCCAAGGGCATTCCATTTCGTATTCATACCATCAATCACTTCATTTGTATCAATATCCATCCGATCAAAAATCATAGCCAGCTCATTCATAAATGCGATATTGATATCGCGCTGGCTGTTTTCAACCACCTTGACGGCTTCTGCTGTCCGCAGGCTGGAAACCGCGTATGTACCGGCTTCAATTACCAGATCATACACCTCTTTGATTTCTTCCAGAGCTTCTTTATCAATCCCGGATACGATCTTTTTAATATTCTGAAGCCGGTGTACCCGATCTCCGGGATTGATGCGTTCCGGGCTGTAGCCGACCTTAAAATCCTGTCCGCACCTTAACCCGGACTGTTTTTCAAGAATCGGAATGCATATGTCTTCCGTACATCCCGGATAAACCGTTGATTCATACACGATGATACTGCCCTTTGCCAGATTACGCCCCACGATCTCGGACGCGCCGATGACCGGAGTCAAATCAGGCGTATGATCCGTATTTACAGGCGTGGGAACTGCCACTATAATAAACTTTGCCTCCTGTAAGCTTGTCTCATCCGAGGTAAACCGGACCGTTGTCTTTGAAATCACCGGATCGCCCACTTCCCTGGTCGGGTCGATGCCGGACTGATACAGATGGATTTTGGCCTCATTTAGATCAAAGCCAGTCACCTTAAGCCCTCTCTCTGCAAAGGCGACTGCAATCGGCATTCCCACATACCCCAGCCCCACCAGGGCTAATGTTTCCTCTCCGCGGATCAGTTTTTTGCATAAAGACATTTTCTTCTCCCATCATTCTCTCATCAGAATAAACTGCACAAAAACGGATTGTCCTCTGAGGTAAGCAGGCAGAGCTGGTGATACGTTCCATACGCCTTTTTTCGGTAGCGGATCGTATGTTCTTTCAGAATCTTTTCCAGCTCATAGACCATATTTTTTTCTCCTGCGCGCCCGTAATCATCCACGAGCACACACCATGATCTCTTAAGGCAGCGGGGAATATAGGGAAGAATA
The DNA here is from genome assembly GCF_943193115.1 of Otoolea muris. NCBI lineage: Bacteria > Bacillati > Bacillota > Clostridia > Lachnospirales > Lachnospiraceae > Otoolea > Otoolea muris. The sequence continues at coordinate 131,238 of NZ_CALPCY010000008.1, read as the reverse complement.
TCCACCCGCGATATCCCGTCAGAGCCCCATGGCCCGTCAATGGAAATCACGTCATATGTGTCATCTGCAATCACATCTGAGATATCCGCATAGGTATTTACATGGACGCCATACGCTTCATGCCGGATCTGCTTGATCGGTTTCACGAAAACCTGCGCCTGGGCGGACAGGCGCAGGTTTTCCTTTTTAAACAGATTGTACCACGCCTCATCCTGCTCAATAATCTTATAGCTGCAGCCGCTGTGCCTCTGATAGCTCATAATCACCTTGCTGCTCTGCCCCAATCCCATCTCCAAGATATGCGCAGGCGCCATGATCTGCAGCACCCTGCACAAAACCGACAGATAGTCATACCCTACTGCCCATGCGCCGTCTCCTGTAATGGACAGCTTCTCATCGATCCACTCCGCTCCCCGCCTGATGTCAGAAAACCGGTTTCTCTCCCTGACAGCCTGAACCGCCCTGTCAATATTCCCATTCTGGTACACAGACACATGTGACAAATTGAACAGAAAGCTGTGTTCCAATATATTTTCCCAATCGAGTTTTCCGGAAATGATCTTCTCCTCAGGAACCTCGAGCTTTCTGAGCGTCCTGCGCATCTCGTCTTCATAGATACTGGCGCATAAAATATAATCATACTGCCGGCAGGAAATCTCAGAAGGGGGAATGACTTCCTCTTCCTCTCCGTCGATGCATTCCGTCGTACTCTCCGGCGCATAGCTGTCAACAAATGCCACCCGAATCACGCGCTCCCAGTCTATCAGCTTTTTGATTGTATGGTAAATATCCCCTTTTCCGTATATCAATAATCGAATCATAAGGCTCCCCTTTCTGAAGTTCACGTCAATATCTTGCTTCATTTATGATGGCCTGCAACGAGATGATCCGGCCTGCATCGCATCCTCTGGAAACCAGATCCCGTTTTACAGCGGCAAAGCTGTGTATCACGGTTACAATCACCGCATCAACCTCAGGCATATCCATAAACACGTCCGACCGTACAACCGGGACGCTTGCCGTCATACTTCCCGCGTACTGATCCATGGTATATACGACACGGATTCCTGTTTTATCCAAATCCCGGTGCAGCTTTCTCCCCAAGTCCCCCATCCCGTATATTGCCACATCCGTATACTCTCTCTGTTTCAGCCAGCTCCCAATCCGCTCACATCCTGTGTCATCCCACACCCTCAATAGCTGATACAGGTCGTAATAATAGCCCTCCTTCGCATGATTTACAGCTATGCCGTGAAACCTCCTCTCCAAAAGAATATCGAGATCATTCTCGATATTTCTGACCGGATTCTTTGGCCTCTGATATCGCTCCAACGGGATTTCCTGTTCCCCCATATCCTCATAGACCTCAAATTCCGTCAGTCCGCATCTCGTTCCTTCGCGTTCCAATATCCGAAACTCCAGATGCCTCACATCATATTGTGTTTCAAAAACAATCTCTGTTTTTCTCCCCTTATGGTCAATCGCGTCAACTGCAACCGCCATGCCTGAATCAAACAGAAGCTGTGCCTTGATGATGTTTTCCCCTGGCAAAAAATTTTCATACAGATGAACCATAGATATTCTGACCGGATTCTCAAAATCCATAAACAGCGTGGGACGGCTGTCGTCTTCATCCGGAATCCATGCGCAGTCCCCCAGTATTTCCACACTCTCATCCGCGCCGCTAAGCACATTCGGGCAGTCTATCATCTTAAAGTCATTGACATATTTTGCCCTTCCCGACGTAGCCGTCACCCTGGCCCTGTAAGAAATACTGTCGGTTCTCCTTTGCCAGTACGCCATATCCGCGTTGGCAAAGGTTCCCACGCGCCTGTCAAACGCCTGCGATTTGTGTTCACGCGCCGCTTTATAGAGGATATTGCTGCTGATATGTCTTGTCCTCGTTCTCCTGTGCACGTTAAGCTGAATCCGGTCCTCCCACCGGAAAACCGGATTGTCACACTCAAAACGCTGATCCAGACGTTCACTGACGTACCCCGGCTGAGTCTCCAACATGGGAGAATAATAGTAATCCCATTTCGCGCTGTTCATCCCGGCATAAGCAAATTTCTTTAACACAATTGGCTGATACGTTTCATCTGTACGCAGGATCTCTCCCATTGCCTCCTCAAATAATAATGAGAGCGCGCGGTGATCCGCATGTGAATCAAAATCCACACAGATCAACAGATCCGCATGAATATCCACAATGAGCGCTTGGATATCCGCCTTTGCATTCTGCCTGGTATACGTGTGGTGCTTCCCGTATTTGAGCATACAGTATTCCGGATGATCCGCAAGGCCATACGTCTCCCTCTTACCCGCATAGGAAACAGCCGCCTTATCCTCCGGCATATTATAGAGATGCCTCCCGTCTTTCCAGTTGTTTCCGTATCCTAAAAAGACAATATGATCCTTGCGGATCCCCAATACGCGCAAAGCCCCCAATGCTTCCCTCATTCTCACCATGCCCCGGCCTGCCAGGGAGTCATCGCCTGTAAAATAGGCAACCGTAATGTCGTATTTTTTCTTTTTCAGGGTATATATCAGCGCTCCTGCGATGAGTAATTCATCATCCGGATGAGGCGCCAGAACCAACACCTTTTTATTCATATCTTGTAACCGCTTTTCCTTATGTTGCAGGCTGTTTCGTATAGATACAGAGCTCTTCCCCATGCCTTAAGTAATAATTTTTGATTTCTTCCGGATCAAGGTCGTCCACACGGTATCTTACTATTTCATTTCCCCAAACACTGCCTAACCGCTCCTTATAATCCCGTCCATATCTGCGCACATACTGTGCGTTTCCATAATATTCTTCCCTCAGCTTTGGAGTATCGTACGCTTTGTCTTCAAGCGTCTTTTCCAGAGCCGGATTTACATTGTCACAGAAAACAGCGCTTCCTCCATGTCCCAACACCCTGTGTATCTCCTCCAGACCCCTTTTTTCATCCTCAACATATTGTAAAACATGGATGCAGATAATCAAATCAAACGAATCATCCGGATAGGGAATATCCGTGATATCCACTGTTTTTACAATCGGATAAGGGTAATTGGGATTAAAGTCCACCGGATAATATTCGATGTCCTCCCTGTCCTGAAAGCGTTTATAAAACCCCAGTTCCGGGGCGACATGCAGCAGCCGGATCTTTTCCCCGGCGCGCGTCCTGTGCCCGGTCAAATCCTCCCAGTGAAGCTCCAGATATCTCGCCAGCAGCCTCTCCCTCTCTGCGCCCAGGCACACCGGGCATTGCGCATGATAACGCATTTTAGGCTTTCCATATGGAATATAGCATCGGATCTCGCTTTTGCAGATCGGGCATACTTTCTTTTGCGGTATCACTTCGTCATAAAGATCGCAAATCATTGATTTTAAGATCTCATACCGTTTTTCCATTAGATAATTCTGCCGTTCCAGACGTTCTATTATCTCGTTTGTCTCCATCCCAATCCCTCCTATTCCACTACCAGAGCAGTCTTAAATCCCAATGTCCCCAGCTTTTCTTTCACAGCCGCCTGATTCCTTTTGCTGACTGCAATCAGAACGATCGAATCCTCTCTCTTATCCTTCAGCTCATCGATATTATAGATTTTTCTTCCTGCAATATCTGTTTCATTTTTATTGTCACTTACTGCAAATATGTAATTATATATTTCATTTCTTTCCAGCAGCGCCTTTACTTCCTGCGCTATATCCTTGGCCCCATAGATAATCACATTCTTATAACTGTGTATGGTATGAATCATCTCGTCCGTCAGCTTCGTCCAATATGTGCCGCTCTTTTTGAAGCAATGTTCATAGACAAATTTTGCAAGCTTATGTTTTGGCAGCAGCTTAAGCGGGACATCCTTATCCCCCACAGCGTCATACGCCTTCAAAATCCCCTTCCAGTTTACTGCAAAGTACGTTTCCAATGCGCGTTCTATAGCATCCTCAAATGAATACTTGTGCCATATAAGAATCTCATGAATATACTGCGTCAGCATGCTTTCAAATTTAATAAGCGTTTTGGGAGAGGTGACAATCGAATTCTCCCGGAATCTTCTCATATATAATGCATCCGGTATGCACATCACCCGCTGCGCATTCACATAGAACTGAAAATTATTGTCCGCCGACGCATATAAACCGTCTGCCAGATACATGTTGTCTGAATCGAAAAAATCTTTGTTTAAAAATATACAGCACAGATTCCCCAGAAAATCCCCGTTGCGGATACACTCTGCAAAAAGCTCCATTCCCTTCATCACGCCCTGATACGTCCCAATCCTTATGTAAAGATTCAGGGAATTGTATACTTTACGCCTGATCTCTTCCGTGTCGGCAAACGCGCTTGCGGAGAAGGTCAGAAAATCCAGTTGATTTTCTGCCGCGCATGTATACATCCGCTCCAGGGCCCCGTCCACAATCCAGTCGTCGCCGTCGATCTGATAGACATATTCGCCTTTTGCCTCTCTGTATCCGATATTCCTCGCCGTCGAAGGACCGATGCTCTGCGCCTGCGCGATGACCCTGACCCGGCTGTCCCGCTCTGCGTATTGGTTTAGAATATCCGGCGAATGATCCGTTGAAGCATCATCGATGCAGATCACCTCGATATCCTTGAGGCTCTGGTTCAATACGCTGTCCAAACATTCTCCAATATAGCGTTCAATATTGAATACGGTTATAATTACTGATATTTTTGGTCTCGCCATGTTTTATCCCGTTCCTTTACCGTCTGTCTAGTAATCGTTCAGATAACCTCTAAACGGATACGCCGTTTTTCCGAACCGCCGCATGCGCCCTGCAGCTATATTCCATACTGCCTGCCATCGCATCTTCTGCGCGGATGATTTTCAGTTCGCAGATTGTCCCCTTATCGCCTATAAATTCTTTTATGCCCTGAACGGTAAAAAACGATTTTATGGTGCCCTCGTCAAATCCGGACAACACCGGTTCCTCATAATCGCCTTTTTTGTCATCCATATAGAAATCAAGGTACATCAGGCCGTTCTTTTTCAGCACGCGAAACGCCTCGTCCAGTCCCTTTTTTGCCGTCCGCCGCGGCATGCAGTCCAGGACGCTGTGTGACACGCAGATATGAAATGATTCATCCTCAAAAGGTAACTTTGTAACACTCGCAACCGTCATCTTGTCTGCCAGATCCGGCCTATGGAGCGAGCGCATCCACCTTTTCCCCTCTTCAATCGCCCCGTCCGACAAATCGATTCCGTACGGATTTAGCCCAAATTCATCTAAGAACCTGATATGCCTGCCAATTCCGCAGCCAATATCCAGGCTCGCAAACTCCTTCCACTCAGAAGCAGACAGGGGCATAACATCAGAAAAATCCGATATCCCTATTCTCTTCCGGACATATTTATTTATAAAGCGCACGATTTCCTCATGTGGGTAAAACAGAATATTTCCTCTTCTCTCATACGCCTCATTCCACTTATCCTGTCTCAATGTTTCAAAGTTCATGCCCTCTCCCGCCCTTTCTCTTACATGACCGTTTTCCGGCAATTTGCATCCAAAATAACATTAGGCCGATCCTGATCCCCGTCCCCTTTAAACATCCGGAAGCTGCCGTGTATATTTGTAGAAATATGAATCTCTACATTCCTCTGTTCAAAGGGTTCAAAGTAATTTGGAATGATATTCCCATCCGATTCGTCCCTCAAAAAGAACCCGGCATCCGCCAAATATTTCTGATTTAACCCGTATTCATAAAAATCGATGTATTCATATCCATGCGCTGTCATAAAAAAATGCCACGCATCAAAAGTTCCTGCAAACGATGCTTCGTTGCCGAGGAAATCTATAATCCGAAATGCCTTTTGTCCATTCGGGCAGACCTCCCTTCCTATCACCACCGCATCGATACGATTCCCATTATCAATCCCCATTACCCTGTAGCGGTATTTTATATGGCGGTAATATCTGTGTTCGATATAATCGTTATCTTTATAGGGCATCAGCTCTCTGTACCGCGATACGTCAAACCGTTCCTTAAACTGTTCTATACATGTAAGCTCAATCAGTTTAAACGGGCGCTCTGTCCGTTTCACAGCAATTTTTCTCTCATTCACAACCGCTATGGAATATGTTTTCACATCCGGATTCAGCCGGTACCAGTGATCCAGTTTAGCATTGATATGGCCCATCAGCTTTCTGTGTCCTTTGGTCTTCGGGTTCGCCCCGCAGTCTGCAAGCATTCTGCAGCCGGTCTGTTCCTGAACATATCGAAACAGCTCCACACCCAGCAAAAAATGGGGGTTTTGAATCACTTTCCATATCCCCACTCCCATGTCTTTTGGCATTTCACCCGAATAGGGAATATATCCGCATACTCCGTACAGTTGTCCCGTCCTGCTGTCCTCTGCGATGACAAATGTAAACTCCCCATTCCATGCGTGTTCATAACACATGAGTTCCCGATGATTGGCCATAATATGGTTTTCTCCCCAGTGTTCCTTTAAAAACAGCATAACCCTGTCTATCTCATCCATAGCGGCCCGCCGGATTATCACATCATCCTGCATCCTGTTCCTCCATTGTTTTCTTAACGAAACCAAGGATGGCATCCTTATTGGCAAAGTTTTCGAGAATAACCATCTCCGGATCAATCTCTATGCCAAGTTTTTCTTCCAGCTCCGCTGCCAGATCGATCACCTGAAATGAATCCAGCAGGCCGTCCCGATACAGATTATCCCCTTTGTAGGTCAGAATTTCCTCATTCAGCTCCATAAGGATCTTTAAAACCGTTTCCTCCATTCTCATCCTCCTTCATCAAAAGACACGGCATTCCTATATGAATTCTTTCAGCTTTACCCTGTCTGTTTTTCCATTTGCATTTAACGGAATATCGTTCATATACACGACTTTCCCGGGCAGCATATAGTCCGGAAGCATGGTTCCCAACTGCGCGCGCAGCTCCTCCTTTGACATATCCCGATCAAGAATCAGGCAGATCCTTGCATGCCTCTCATCATACAGACAGCAGCATCTGGTTACGCCTGGCAGGGAAGATACGGCTGTCTCGATTTCCCCGAGCTCAATCCGGTGTCCGAGGTGCTTGATCTGAAAATCCTTTCGGGATACATATACCAGCTCCCCATATTCATTGTATTTCACAAGATCGCCTGTCCTGTAAATCTTCTCTTCATAAACATGATTCAGAGGATTCTGCACAAATGCCTCCTTTGTTTTTTCCGGATTATTGTAATATCCGGCCGATATCCCGGTCCCTCTCACACAGAGTTCTCCCATCTTCCCCGGTTCGTTTATGAAATGCCCTTCCTCATCCAGAACCATAATATCCGTGTTCTTCATTGCAAATCCAATCGGAAGCGGCTCATCATCCGCAAAGTCCCGGTTGACAATGTAATATGTGCAGGCATAGATTGCCTCCGTCGGCCCGTACAGATTGGCATATACCACATCCGGAAGGTACTTCCTCCAGATATTCAACTGTTTATTTGGCATGACTTCACCGCAGAAAATGACCCGCTTCAATATCGATGAAAGATCCACGTTTTTAAATGCCTTTAGTTTTGAAACTACGATCAGCGCAGACGGCACCCATATTATGGTATTGATCTCGTTCTCCTTCAGATATCCCAGCAGTCGGACCGGCTGTGCGAATAAATCTTTCGGGATCAGATACAATGCGGCGCCAGACGCCATACTTAAATAGATATCCGGAACCGAAGCATCAAAATAAAACGGCGCCTGGTTCCCCAAACGATCCTTTGAGCTTATATGGAATGTATCCGCAAACCAGTCGATACAGTCAACCACGCCCCTGTGCGTGATGCTGACCCCCTTTGGCGTGCCTGTGGAGCCGGATGTAAACAGCACATACAGCAAATCCGTGTCTATGATCTGCCGCTTTCTCCTTTCCACCGTCTCATCTGCCTCTATAGGAACCGCCTCCTCATACAGAATATAATCGCCTTTATAATGAAATTTTTCAAATTCGCGCTTTAACTCTTTTGAAGTAATCACCGCCTTAGGCTGCAATACCTCCAGGATCCGATCCACGCGCTGTTTCGGCATCCCGGTATCAATGGGTGAATAAAAATCGCCGGCATAGGCAATGCCCATAAAGGATGCCAGCGCCTTAACACTCTTTTCCAGATAAACAAGAACCGGCTCCCTGCTTCCCAGTCCGCGGTCAATGATGGCCTTTGCAAGCCCCATCGCCCGGTCATGGTACTGCTGCCAGGTCAGCTCCTCCCATTCATCGCAAACGGCGGTTTTACCGCCGAAGCGCCGGCAGCTTTGTTCCAGCCACTCTAACACATTTGCCTGCATATCCTATATCTCCTGCGCCTTATTCTATCGTTTTATAATTCCCGCTCTTTGGCGGGAAATCGTTACAGTCAAGCCTCGGCAGCTTAAACGGCTCATCCTTATTAAGCCGGGCGATTCTCACCTCCGTGGTGAACCCGAGACAGCATCCCCGGCTTCGGATATACGCAATGACCTGATCATTGTAGCTGCCGTATGGATAATTCATAACCCATGCATCCCTGTCAATAAATTCGTCCATCACTGCCAGCTCCTGAGCGATATCTGCCTCCATCATTTCCTTTGACAAATTCCCCAGCCAATAATGATCATATCCATGGATTCCTATATGCATGCCATGGCGCTTCATCGTCCGTATCTGCTCCCTTGTCATATAAAGCTCATAAGCCAGTATCTTCTCCGGCACGCCCACATAGCTCTCAAACAGCTCGCTGCTGATGCGCTTTCGCAAAGGTTCCGGCAATACCATCTGCAGCATACGCTTTACAAACAGCACTTCCGGCGTGTCAAACCGCCCGTCCCTGGCGCCGTATTGTTCCCACAGCTCTTTATTGTCCGGAAAATCGAACTCGTTTCCTCTGTAATAATCCATCCTGGCAAGCAGATCCGCCAGCAGTCTTTCAGGCTTTGCGCCTGCCAGTATGTAATGAATCTTGTTTACATCCAATAAGCTGTGTTCTTCAAATGTCTTTCCCGGAATAAAAAAAGCGCCCTGTACGTGATTCTCCTCCAAAATCGGCATGGCAAACGTAAAATGATCGATATAGCCATCATCAAATGTCAATAAGAGCGCCTGCTCAGGGAGATCATACGTTCCCCTGGCTGCCAGGATCACTTCCTCCATTGTGACGATGCGAAACGTCCTCTTCAGAAATCCGATCTGCTCCCGGAACAGTGAGAGATCCAGCCCCTTAATGTCCGGATAACGGCTGTGCGCTAAATCTCTTATATAATGATACATGGCGACATAAAGCTTATTTTTTTCCGCTACATTCTTCATCTCTCCAAACCTGCCGTCTCCTGCCGCCTTTTGTATTGTTCCCACTTATCAATTCTTGTCCTGATCTCCTGCTCTTTGTTCCAGCGCTTACTGTCAATATACACTGCCAGCTTTGGATTTAACGGTTCAATCGGTCCATTGCAGTGATTCATACAATTAAAACACCTTGTTCCCTTTAAATTATGCTCCAGATGGCGTTTTCTGAGATCACGCGCATACGCGTTGTTCCACGCTTCCTCCAGGCTTTCTTCCTTCAGATCCGCTACAGCCAGATAATTCTGTGAATCATCACAGCACATGGAAAGACATCCGTCATACGTGACATGCAGTTTATTAAATATCATGGGACAGATACCGCTTTTAAACAGCCCGTCTGTATCTGCGCCTGTTGACAGGTATGCGTCCAGCTCGTCTGCCATATCCCCTGACGATCTGCAGTCTAAAAATACGATGTCGTCAGCATAACCCTGATAGTTTCTTTTGAATTTCTCTTTATCAGAAGCCGTGTAGCGCGTCGCGATATAAGAGATGTACAGTGCGGTATTTCGCTCCTGCCGCTTTCTCAGACTATCGAATTCTATCAGATTTCGTATCACCGTATCAAATTCATCCTTGCCATGTATCAGATAATAGAGGTCCGGGCTGGCGGCATTAATGGAAAATTTCACACTGTCAATCCCCGCTTCCAGAAGCCGCCTTGCCCGTTCCTCTGACAACAGCGCTCCATTTGTGGTGATATAGGTATATTCATAACCCAACTGCTTCGCATACGCGATATATTCCTCGAGATTTTTATTTAACAGCGGCTCGCCCATTCCGTAGAATCCGACTTCCCGCGTTCCCAGTTCATACGCTTCTTTCAATATTCTTTTCGCAAGCTCCCTGTCTATCATGCCGCCTTTTTTGGCGCCCTTTGAATTGGCGCACATTAAACATGCATGATTGCACAGATTCGTCGGCTCCAATAACAGATTGGCAGGAAATTCGCACTGTATATTCCAGTTGCGGGGACGGCTGTTTTCATCCATCCGTTTTCTGATTCCTCCCGGATTCTTATATTCTTTTTTGCTCATCGCTTCCTTTGCCATGTTATATATGTTCTCCTTCCCCTGCACACGGAAATAATGTGTCAAAATCCACCTGCTCAAATACATCCAGGCAGGTTTTTCTTGACGCGTTATAGATTTTAATGCTATGTGAAGAAGCATATTCGCCGGCTCTCCTGAACGCCTCATATGAAATTCTCTGGATCCGGTCCTGCCCGTTCATTCCATCAAACTGCTCATCCGGTTCCACCTGCTTTGTAAAATGATTTTTACCGTTTTTCCTGTAGCTGTAGTCCACCCCCAGCAAATAGATCTCCTTAAATCCCAGGTAAGCGGCGAACTGGATGCACACATACACAACCGTAGAGCCGTTATATACTTTTCTGGAGCAATCCTCGCTGAACAGCATATGTTTAATGGAAAAATCATCCAGTATCGAATGATACACATGCCAGCTCTCATCCAACTGCGTATAGTCAAAATACGGCTGGCAATCTGCAATGAATTTACAGGGAATATCCTTAAGCTTATGGAACTCCCCCTGCCACATGGTTATCCCGTCTGCATCCAGAACCGTATAACAGTCCGGTCTCCACGGCGTCTCCGGAAAGCAGGTAAAAATGGAGTTGATGCTCATACAAAACTCATGGTTGTCATGCAGGCGAGAGAGATCCGCATAGGTCAGGCTTGGTCCTGTGGCCACAATAAAGCATCTTCTTCCCCTGAAGCGGTTCTTTAACGCTTCGATTTTGTGGTTATGGTATGCCGGAACATACTGCGTCCAGTCTGCAATGTCGAGCACCGGGCAGCCGCTCAATTCCGGCTCTAAACCATGCGTTTTTTCTGTCAGAAGGATCGTCTGTGAATCGATCTCTTTGCTCTGTATCGTGCGTATTTCCGGCATCATCTCTGAAAACAGGCTCCGCATCTTCTCCTCCATGGAGGAAGGAAGGCAGACGGAAAGATTCCTGCGCCCTCTCTTTTGCAGCTCTTCATATACCTGCACGGTATATAAAGTTCCTCCATACAGAACCGCGTTGTCTGGAATCTTTAAATCCCATTCCTTTAACGCATGTCTGGCCGTGTTTAGCCCGTATCCCATAAACTCCGGCGGACACTGTTCCACATTAAAATAAAATATACGGTCACGCTCCAGAAGCTCTGTCACGCCTCCGCCGAAAACGATGGACACAATGATCACATACCTTCGGTATTCCTTTTTGTACGTTTCATAATCAATAACCGGGCAATTGAGATACGTTGTTCCTGTCTTTGCCGGATTTGAATCAATAAATGCGGCGATCCGCTCCGCTCCCAGCAGTTCATACAGGATGCGCCCCCTGTGCCCGGCGCCCCAAACAGCATATTTCACCATGTTATCTGTCACTCCTGTTCTCCTGCTCCATGGAGCCTGCTTCCAATACGCTCTCATTCAGCCGTTTCATCTGCTCAGCCACGCGGCATATATCACGCTGTGTCAGTTGCGTGCTGCAGGGCAGGTTCACGATCCGTTTTTGATACGCCGCCGCTTTCTCAATCTGATATGCCGTATCCTCCCTGTATGGCGTCTGTTCATGAATCAGCTCCCAGATCGCCCTTGTCTGGATCTTTTCGCGCGCCAGCGCTTTTATCGCCTCTCTCGCAGATATCCGGCCGCCTGACAATTCAAACGCGTAAAACCATTTATTTGAACTCGTCCCTGCCCGGAAATCAAACATTCTCCCCAATTCCATATCGCATAAGAGCTCCCTGTAGAGGGCATAGTTTCTCTGCTTTCTCTCTATGAATTCCGGAAGCTTCTCTAATTGCGCCACGCCGATGGCGGCCTGCACATTTGTCATCCGGTAATTGTAACCGACCTCATGATGTACGTAAAAATGAGGATCGTCCTTCGCCTGAGTTGACAGATATTTCATATGCTCCAGATGCGCGCCATCCCTGGCCACGACAGCGCCCCCGCCCCCTGTTGTGATAATTTTGTTTCCGTTAAAGGAATAGGCCCCGTAGTCGCCAATCGTTCCCGCGTATTTTCCCTTGTAGCGGCCTTCCAGATAATATGTGCCCAGCGCCTCCGTGGCGTCTTCTATCACCCTTAGCCCGTATTCATCCGCGACATCCATGATGCGTTCCATGTCAGCCATATTTCCAAAAATATGAACCACGACTACAGCCTTTATCTCCGACTGTGTTTTCTTATGATACAGCTTACCGTCCCTCTGTTCGCATTCCTCCTCGCAGAACCGCTTTAATTTTGCCGGATCCATGCACAGGCTTTCATCGCAGTCCATGAAAATCGGATTCGCATACTGATACCGAACCGGGTTCACGGCTGCGATAAACGTGAGTGTCGGAACAATCACGCTGTCTCCGGGACGGACGCCGCATTCGAGAAGCGCAAGATGTATGGCCGATGTCCCGCTCTGACAGGCCGCCGCGGCAGGCGCATGCAAAAATCCGGCCAGACGATTTTCAAATTCCGCGATATAGGCCCCGCCGGTTGATACCCAGCCCTCGCGGACTGCGTCAAGAACATATGTTTCTTCATTTCCCTCAAAGTTCGGAATCGATAAAGGAATCATTTGATCCATTGCGATACCTGCCTTTCTTAATTTAAATGTTATGGATCCGTTCATCCGGCCTGTAATCTCTTGCCGCCCGTTTTCCCAGCACCTGATACCACTCCATCGGCGATATCCCGTTTCCCGGCCTTTTTACGGCCAGGTTATCCTCCGTGAACCGTTCGCCGGCTTTTATGTATTTCGAGGCTACAATGCTTTTTCTCACAATATCCATATTATGCCTCTCAGAGTCAGTCCTTTTCTTTATCCCGTCCCCCATAGACGCCTCCACGTTCCGAATCGCCCGGATCATGGCCGCCAGTTCTACAGGGTCAAGACTGACTTTATGATCCGGCCCCTCCATCCTTTTATCCAGCGTGAAATGCTTTTCGATCACACAGGCTCCCAGGGCGGCCGCCGCTATCGGAATCTCAATCCCCGCCGTGTGATCCGAATAGCCTGTTTTTTTCTGAAACACGCGCTCCATCTGCTTCATTGCCCGCAGATTGACGTCCCCAAACGGTGTCGGGTACTCTGTATTGCAGTGCAGAAGTATAATTTCAGGCGCTCCGTTCGTTTCAAGAATACGCGCCGCCTCCCGGATTTCCTCCATCTCGCTCATACCTGTGGAAAGGAGGATCGTTTTTCCCATCCGGCCGATTTTCTCCAGATAAGGAAGGTTCGTTATCTCTCCGGACGGGATTTTCCAGTAATCCATGTCGAGCGAAGACAGAAACTCTATGCTTTTCAAATCAAATGCCGTCGATAAAAACCCGATCCCAAGCTGATCGCAATACGCCTTCAGCTCTGTGAACGCTTCACAGGGCAGGGCCAGGCGCTTGAGCATTTCCAGTTGTGAATTTCCATTCTCCGCCCGGCTCTTTTGATACTCCGCTTTTTCGGCGTCCGCTGTGACTAAATCCTGCGGTACAAAGGTCTGAAACTTCACGTAATCAGCCCCTGCTTTTTTCGCTTCCTCTATAAGCCTCCTGGCGAGCCCTATATCGCCGTTGTGATTGACCCCTGCCTCTGCAATCGTCATAATCCGCTTTCCATGTTCCATTCTTATACTCCGTAATACGCCTCTCCCGGCAAAACATCGCGTCTTGCCGTAACACCTGCCCCGATAACCGCATAATCGCCGATAAAAAGGCCCTGCAGCACAACTGCATTCGCGCCGACCAAAACCCCTTTTCCCGTCCGGACAGCCCCGCACAGCACGGCCCCCACCGCCACATGGGTAAAATCCCCCGCCCGGTTGTCGTGCTCAACAATCGCCCCTGTATTGACGATGCACATCCGGCCCACCTCAGCGTTCGTATTAAGCACTGCCCGCTTGCCAATATAGGTTCCCTCCCCTGCGCAGGCTCCCTCAGCCAGGATGGACGACGGATCCCGGATCACCGGAAGGCTGTATCCGACTCTCTTTAAACGCGCATACAGCCTTTCCCGGACATCCCCTTTTCCCAGATATCCGACCGTGACAACCGCGTTTCGGATTCCCGAGGCAAAGATCGCTTCCAGGTCGTCATCCGTACCGAGAAACGGAAGGCCAAAAGGCCCATTCTCCCTGCGTGATTCATAATCCACAAAGCCCGCTATGTCGTATTGTTTTGTCTTCATGATACTGTCTGCCACACTGCCGGCATGTCCGCCTCCTCCAACCAGAATGATCGGTTCCATCAAGCCTCCCCCCATCCCTAAAATCGTTCCAGCTTATATTTCATCTGCTCCAGCTCTTCCATCTGTCCCATGTCCATCCACTGGCTTTCATCAATCACGTATGTTCCGGCTCTTTGGGAACGCTTCATCGCCAGCCCGATCAGCTCCGGCAGATGGATGCTCTCCCCCTCGGGTATCACCTCCAGAAACTCCGGTTCGATGATGTAAACGCCTGTGTTGATGTTGTACGCAATCGTCGGTTTTTCTTTCATGGACAGGATCCGGCGGCCCTCCCCGATCTCTATCGTGCCATATGGTATAACCAGATTCTTCCTGGCGCACACCATGGTAACCGCGTTCCCGCTCCTTCTGTGTACATCCAGCATATCGGCATAATCGCAGTCGAGCAGCACGTCGCAATTGGTCACGAAAAAGGTTCCGTCCACCTGTCCCTTCATGTATGTAAGCCCGCCTCCTGTCCCCAGAAAGCGCTCCTCTTCGATAAAATGAAGCGTCTGCCGGACATTCTTTTCTTTGAAATAGGCTTTTATGAAATCCTTCATGTAATTGACGATGAGATACACGTCATTGCACCCGTATGCCCCAAACCGGTTCATGATCTGCTCCGTTATGGTAATACCGTCCACCGGAATCAGCGGCTTGGGCAGGATATCCGTAAACGGGCGCAGCCGGGTTCCCCTCCCTCCTGCCATGATCACCAGCGGGACGCCCAGGTTTTCTTTTTTCACTGGCTTCTTATCCGTCCCGTTAAAGATGATGTCAACCAGCTCCCGTTTTTCATTGACGACCGGAATCACGGTCAACTGCTCCCCGCGCATCAGCGGTTCCGCCAGATACCGCCCGCTCTCAAGGACAGCGCGCGGCGTGCGGTTTGCCGCATGGCAGATCGGCTCCTTCAGCGAGCCCCCGGACAGCAGGTATCGCCGGATATCGCCGTCCGTAACAACGCCAAACAGCGTCCTCCCGTCGCAGACCAGGGCGAACCCCGCTGAATTTGCATCGATCACCTTCATGGTTTCTTCCAGATTGCAGGACTTGTCTACAATATAGGCATCTAATCTTTTCATATGGCTGTCAACGGCGCGCCCTGTATAGAACCCGCCGGCTTCCTTTCCCGGAAGAGTATGGTTATTTCACAAAGTATATGTTTTGATACAATGTTTCCAAAAAAATAAACACTCCCCTGTTATCACTATTATCGGTGAAAAATCAAGAATAATAAGTGTTTTTTATGATGTTTTTGACAATATCGATTCATTTAACATAGCATATCGGGGATTTGTTTTAAATAGATATATTTTGATCCTTTTAAAATTTGACCAGAGTGTTTTTAATGCAACAGTTCAGACAACCTGAACTGTTACTTTTTAAGACACTCTCTAAACCGCCGTCCGGCGCAGCTTCAAAAGCATGAAAAGAAATTCCGTCTGTCCTCCCTGAAAAAGCAGGCCCGTTTCAGGGATTATGAGGATGCTTTATTCTGGCTGGATGACGCAATGATTGTAAATATTTGCTATAACTCCACTTCGCCGAATATCGGGCTGAAGCTAAACATGGATCGTATGACGCTTAAGTGCTATATGGGAGATACGGGCCTCCTGATCAGCCATGCGTTTGATGAGAACGGAATCGTCAGTGAAGAGCTGTATAAAAAATTGCTGTTTGACAAGCTCGAAGTGAATAAAGGAATGATCACAGAAAATATCGTCGCCCAGATGCTTGCCGCAAGCGGGCATAAGCTGTATTTTTATTCCAATCCTTCAAGGAGCGACAGCGCAGACCGGAGATTTGAAAGAGGCGGACGGAATTTTATACCTGCTGCTGTATATGACGCCATTGTTGTGAGCGCACAAATTTTAACGCTACTTGTAAAATATGGCGTTCGCCTCTAAATCCCTCCAAAAACTCAGCCCTGCTGAACTCTCCCGCACCCGTCATCGCTATCCCTGAGCTCAGGGCTTTATTATAACCAGCGTTCCGCACAGATCCGCCAGCGGAACTTTACATAACCGGATTCCCGTTTCTTCCTGAAACATCTCTACCGCAATCCTGACTCCCTCTAAAGAAGAGCTGTTAAAATCATTTTGCAGCAGATAGTCCGCCCGGATCACCGAGAAGGTATGTACTTTGGAATTGTATCGGAAGATAATTTTGTTGCTGTCCAGAAATTCTTCCAGTTGGGCAAGCGGTTTCAGACGCGATTCCATCTGCTGAAAAAATGCGCTCTGGGATTGGATAAAAAACACAACAGAAACACACAGGACAGACAATCTCCTCAGAACCCTTCCGGAAGATCCTCCCTGCTGATAGCCCCTGCGTCCAAGGTTGCTATCTTCTCTTTCGACGAGTGTATAGCTGTGCAAAAAACATCAAATAATCCTATATCTATGTTCATTTGAATCAACCATATAAGAACTGTCTTTCCAAAATCTTTCACCAGTAGAAACATCTCTGTAATATACGCCGCCAGCAGGTTCGAGTGTCAGGATATCAGACCCTCGCTGTATTTGTACCAGGTCTGTCCTGGATCCGCCAAGAATAGCTAAAAATATTGCTCCTGCGCCAATTATAAAGAAAATGCCGGTTGCAACAGCAAAAAATATAAATATGCCCAGCAATATGCGGACAACCCCTACCCAAACGCCTCTCATACCGCACGTAAAAACGCTCCATATTATTGTCAGGGCAATCGGCAGAAGCAATGATAAAAATATAAATAGATCCGGGTATCCACTTTTTGACAAAAAAAATGCCGCTGCAGGGGAAACCGCAACCAAGCCTGTCAAAGGTACACTGCAAAGCCTTATTGAACGAGCGCCAACAGTGATTTCCGACCTCCAGATACGTTTCAGAAAATATTCAAGTTTGGACATAAGCAATATTACAACAAGGCTTAATAAAATTCCAAAAACTATTACACAGGCTATTGTAGGAGCCGCGCCAAAGCGTTCTGCAAGCTTTTCAAGCATAATTTTTACCTCTCAACTATAATCCCATAAATAAGTAAAAACACACCCTCCCCCGGAATCAGATGGACTTTAACAGACGTAATCTTTTACAAAACATCCCATATACCCCAGGCAGCGCGGAAAATCATCTCCGTATGGGCTGATCATAACCGAAACAGGAAGCCGCGGCAAATGTTCGTTTCACAGCTTCCTGAATAATTGATACATATAGCAAACTCCTGTTTTTAAAGAATGTCAACGTCTACCCGTTTTTAAGCGGGGGCTGCTGGTAAAGCTTACGTTCAATCTGCCGCCGTTCAATCGCGATCTGTTTCAATACAGCCTCCTCTTTCGCAACGGCCTCAATCCGTTCTAATATGGAGAGCTGGTCAAAAAGATATCCGTTATATTCTTTTTCGGTTGTTGGCATACTGTTTTCACCTCCTCCTGAGCGGCTGAAAAGAAGCCTTGTCTCTGCACTTGTATTATACCACCTTTCATCGTTAATTGCTATCCCTTCCGCAGCACCATTTCTGGCGCCGTGTAAAAATATTTTGCAAATACATATTTTTATCCCCCGTTTTCTTTCAATAATCCTGTCTGTAATTCCAATTCATACACTCTATATTACCCCAAAAGTGGTTATCGTTATTTTCCACTTCCATAAAATCAATTTCTGAAGGTAAAAACTTACGTATCTTTTTAATATCTCCGGCATCATAACTTATGTTATTTAAAACATTTATGGAATGCTTTTCTAAAATTACGCTCAAATTGTATCCGTATTTTTTAATATGCGCATTGCTGCAGTCAAATCCTGCCAATACTAAATGATATAATAGTAACCCGGCATTCCATACGCTGACATGGCCACCGACAATAAGTTCTTCAAGAGGCGGAACAGTAATTGCCAGAATACCATTTTCTTTTATCAAAGAATGAATCTTTTTCAAAAAATTGTGAGGGTTAAGCTGGTGTTCCAGCACATGTGCGCACCAAACGCAATCCCACTGTTGCGTACTTTCAAATTTGTTGATATCCTCTACAATAAGACTTATTTTGCTGTCCTTTTTTCTTCTTTTAAAATATATGGAATCACCATAATCTATTGCGGTAACAGCTTTTCCATTTTTTAAAAAAATTTCACTGTGCAGGCCCTGCCCGCATCCTATATCTAAAACAGAATCAAACCGGAAATTTTTCAGCAAAAAGTCAAGCGCCTCATCAGCGCTTAGCGGAGCGCAAATTGAACCCCAATTATTTTTTATGTGATAATCAAATGTAGCCATAGATGACGTCTCCGATACACCTACAATATCGCGCAGGTTATCTAACATTGATTTTTTATATAAAAAACTGGATACAATGAAAAAAGCATTTTTATTATCACATTCTTCGTAGCGGATTGCTGATACTCCATCCCCATTTTTGTCAATAAATTTTTTCACGGGTATTTCATTTTCATTCAAAAGCTTTGCAAGCTCCTGCCCATGTTCACCTGCGCCAACAATGTAAAGATCTATTCCGGCATTGCTGATTTCCTTACATTTATGAATAAAATCCTCTTTATTACTAAACTCCATTTTTTCTCCTTTTTAAGTTAATGTACTCTCGGAATCTCGCTGTGCCTGATTTTGTGAGATGATTTTTTGTCAGATGTGCACAAATTTATGAGGCGTACGTGGAGCGTACGTTGATTAAATTTGGGTGCATCTGGCGGAAAATCAGCCGCAAAAGCAGGTGCAGAGAGATTCCGAGAGTACATGTTACTATAAACTTACTTAGAGCTCCGTTTTTCAGCCATTTTATTGTAATCGCCTACGGAAAAGAAACCATTGCCGCATTCCTCCCCGCAGAGGAATATTTTTACTCAAAATGCCCCTTTCAAAAACCTTCCGGAAGATCCTCACCGCTGATGGCCCCTGCGTCCATGGCTGCTATCTTTTCTTCCGGAATCCCGCATTCCAGCAGAGATTTCCGGATCTCATCCACAATATCCCGATCCAGCACCGCGATCGCCACGTAGTCAAACTCTGCCTCAAGAAGCCCCTGCATGCCCTGCACCATATGGCCCTCCAGCATCCGGCCCCCGCTGTAGCTGTCCGCCCAGCAGGCCAGCTCGTACTCCTCTGACTGAGCAAGCATCCTTATTATCTGCACCCCAACCGTCCCCGCCCCGTACACAGCCACCCGGCTGCCTTTTTTCACCTGGGGGTACGGGTACAGAAACTCACGCGGCCTTTCCAGAAGGATGCTGTAATCACAGTTCATGATATACCAGATTTCCAGAAACACCATATGTAAATACAGCTCGCGGCTGCAGCCGTGCGCGGCCATCTGTTCCTTCGCGATCCGGAACCAGATCTTAAGCCCCTCAAGGGACGCCCTGTTCAGCGTATGCGTGATCGAGTCCTCCCGCATCACATAGTGGTATCCCGCTTCCTTCATCAGGAACACAGTCTTTGCCTTTGGCATACAGAGGATGAGGTGCGCATGATCCTCTCCCATCGATATCCGGTCATCCATTTTCGCACGCATTCTCTGAAACAGTTCCCGCTTAAATCCCCAGCACCAGAGCGTCCCGCGCAGCGGACGCCTGAAACAGCAATCCGTACGGATCAGCAGAGGAAACAGTTTTTCCATCACCTCTGCGCCTTCATATAGGCCCTCCGGTATATCTGACTGAATGAAGGAGCTCCTGCCCTCATATTCCTTGTAATACCCCTCCATATACACCATGTCAGCGCCCGTCCTGGCTCCCCGCTCTGCAAAATTCCGCATCCGGTCCGGCTCGATCCAGTCATCCCCGTCCACGCTGCACACATAATCCCCTGACGCCTGCATGGCCCCGGCTGTCCTGGCGCTGACCAGGCCGCCGTTTTCTTTGTGAATCACGCGTATCCGGCTGTCTCTGCCGGCATAGCGGTCACAAATACCTCCGGAAGCGTCCGACGATCCGTCGTCAACCAGGATGATTTCAATATTCCTGTATGTCTGATTGATAAGGCTTTCTATACAGCGTTCTATGTACCTCTCTATGTTGTATACAGGCACAACAATACTTATCCTGCTGTTCTCCATCCGCCTGTCCTCCCGCTTTTGCTAACAGTTCAGACAGGCTGGACTGTTACAGCTTTTGCGTATCCGGCAATGACGATTTTCCGCCCCCGGCCTGAATTTTCCAGGCCGGTTCCTCATGTATCCGGAAATCCGTCCCGCAGCTTCTTATATAATTCATATCTCATCCAGATATACAGCGCGCTGTTCATATACTGCGGTTCACAGCCATGCCTGAAATCCTCGTCTGCAAAACGCAGCTCTTTTGGCAGGGAAAGCTCCATCACCTTCACCCCGGCCGCCCTGCACCGGCTGAGGAAATCATCCTCCATCTCAGCAAACATCTCGTTGTTTCGCCGTATTTCCTCAATTCCGTCAAATTCCCGCGTGCTGTCCATGTTCCCGTACCGCTCGGACATCCGGTTCCTGACTAACACAACCGAAACCAGTTCCCGTTTGGAGCTCAAAGCTTCCTCCAGCTTCCGGCGCGCCCGTCTCCACAAATCCATAAACTCCGGCGTCCCGCTTGCAATCCTTCGCTTCACTGGCGGCGCGCCCTCCGCGCCCAGATATGCCTCGCTTTCCGTCATGTATGCGCCTCCCTGCATCTCAAGAACCGGGTTGCGCTCTTCCAGGAAATCCATAAACAAAATGGTCTTTTCCGTCAACTGGCTGATGGCTTCTGCAAAAGCCCCGCTTATATCCTGTTCCACCTGCCGCTTCCTGAGACGGTTATCGTGCCTTACCTCAACAGCCTCATGGTACGACATGGCTGCCGCCAGGCCGGAAAAAGCGAAATGCTCCAGCTTTTTTAAGGGCGCGGTCGTGCTCTGTACGATCCAGCGCAGCGCAAAGCTCCCCATACAGATGTGTCTTTTAAATTCATACAGATGCCGACAGCCAAACTGCTCCTCCAGAAAATCCTTTCTGATTCCCTGTAATAACCGCAGGGCTTCCTCATTTCCCGCCTCTCTTGCGAGCTGTTCCCGCCAGAACACATCATGCGCAATATAGGCTTCAATCGCCAGGCGGTACCGCTTAAAGATCCCCCTCTCCCGGGCCTGTGAAAGGCCAAATTCGAGGGTTCTTCTAAAATCTCCCAATATGCGGATCATGACGTCATGTGACAAATCATCCTTATGGTTGCGCCTGTAAAACACGCCGATTTCCGGAATCAGAACGATTTTCTCCGTTTCGGGGACCAGCACAATATCGTATCCCCAGTCCTCATAACTGAAAATCTCCGGCTGGAACAGTTGCTTTTTTAACAGCCATTCCCTGTTGAAAATTTTTTTCCAGACCACGGGCGCTTCCCCCAGGAGAACCATGATGCGTCCCAGGTCGCCCGTATATGTCCCGGCAGGAAGCGTGGTCGTTTTTTCAATTTTTTCGTTATCTGCTTCAAAATAGCCGATACTGGAGACGTAATCCGCCCCGGTCTCCCCGATCGCCTGGCACAGGGTTTCGATAAAATCTTCCTTAAGCCAGTCGTCTGAGTCCACATAGACGACGTAATCGCCTGACGCCATGCGAAGCCCCTTATTCCTCGCCGCGCCGAGCCCCTTTCGCTCGTCATTGATAACCAGCCGTATCCTTTTATCCCGTTCGCTCCAGCATCTTAAGCGTTCCAGGCTGTCATCCGCTGACTCGTCATATATGACGAGAATTTCCTGCTCCCGGTACGTCTGGCCGCAGATGCTTTCCATACACTGATCGATATATTCCCCCACATTGTAGACAGGGACAATCACACTCACCTTTTTCATCTTACTGTCTGTCTCCCCTCTGTCGGACTGTAAACCGCGATATCAGCATACAACCGAAAACCCCAGCTTCCTCCCGTCTTCCTCAAACATCCGCACCGTCTCCAGGGAAAATTCCTCCAGATCCTTCCCCAGCTCCTTAAGCTTTGAGAGGATGCCCCCGGTCACGGTGATGATATCCGCCCCGCTCCGCTCGGCTTGGATGACGTTGAACACCTCGCGGCAGCTTGCCCATAAACTCCAGACCCCTTTTTGCCGGCAGAGCTGCGCGGCCCGCTTCATGATCTCTTCCGGATCCGTTCCCGTGTCCGCGATCCTGCCCGCAAAGACGGAAACAATGCCCGGGACGCCGTCCTCCAGCGCCTCCAGCACGCCTTCCACCTGCCGGATGCTGAACACGGCCGTCACATTCAGGCGCACGCCCTCCTTTGACAGCTCCGAAATCAGCGGCGCGCTCGACTCCCCGCGCGTGTTTGTCACCGGGATCTTTACATAGACATTTTTCCCGTACCCGGACAGCGCCAGCGCTTCCTTTTTCATGCTCATGAAATCATCTGCAAATACCTCAAATGAGATCGGCCTGTCCGGGATCACTTCCACAGCCCGCTTTGCAAATTCCGTGTAATCCCTCACGCCGGCTTTCCTCATCAGCGTCGGGTTTGTCGTAAATCCCTTTATCCACCCGTTTTGGGCCGCTTCTTCCATTTCCCTGATATCCGCGCCGTCCGCAAAGACGGCGATCTTCAAATCTTCAACCTTCACTTTTTTGTCCCCTGTCTGCTAATGTCAGGTAACCGCTCTGGCTTCTCCTCCCGGTTACGTTTATCACGTCCCGCCTCTTCTTTGGCTCAGGCAATCGCATTCACCAGAAGATGCCAGATGATTCCCTGCCATCCTTCCGCATGCGGCGTTATCCTCTCATCCGCTATCACCGGAATGCGGATGCATGCGTCTGACACCTGTCCGGCGTATCCCCCGTCCCTTGAAACGATGGATATGATCCCCGCCTTCCTCTCTCCGGCCAGTTTCAGCGCCTCCACGATATTGCCCGACGCCTTCTCGTTTCCGCCTCCCACGGATAAAACAAGGACGATGTCCCTTTCTGACAGCCGGGACGTTTTCAGCCATTCCGAAAAGGTCGTATGCCATCCCTCGTCGTTCGCCCTTGCGCTGAACTCGGATACATTGTCCGTGGGGGCGTAGGATTCGATCCCGCCTATCTTGCGGAAATCGTTTACCGCATGGGACGCGTTCGCCGCGCTTCCCCCCACGCCAAGGATGAACAGCCGTCCGCCCCGCTCCCTGGCCGCTGTCAGAAGCCGCGCGCCCTTTTCTATCTCCTCCTGCGAAATCTGCCCTGCTATCTGAATCGTTTCTTTCAGGTAGTTTTCGATATATTCTTTATACATTTGCTTCCTTTCTTCACCGTTCCCCGGAACGTATTTGAAACATGTCCTTAAGTATCCTCCCTTAAGATTCCCTCCAGCTCACGGATGTCTTTCAGCACCCGGTCCGGCCGGTTCCCCTCAAGACGGTGGCACACGTCGCATTTATACTCCCCTAAAAGGGCTGTCTTTAAGCCCGCCCTTTTTCCCGCCAGGACATCCGTATAGGAATCGCCTGCCATCCATGAGTGTTCCATATCGATGTTATATATTTTCAGTATATCTGTGATCAGGCCCGCCTTTGGCTTGCGGCACCCACACCGGCGGATCAGGAACGGGGCCTGCGTCCTCCTGTCTCCCGCCGGGTGATGGGGACACAGGCTGGAGGCTTCCACGCGGATTCCCTTCTCCTGCAGATCACGCGCCATCCATGTGTTGAGATCATACAGAGCTTTTAAGGATACCTTTCCCTTTGCCGCCGCCGGCTGGTTTGTGACAATAAAAAGCAGATATCCCATGTCGGAAACCGCTTTCAGCGTGGAGATGACATCCTCCCTGTACCGGAATTCCTCTTTTGTGAACGGGGAGTCAAGCTGCTCTGTCTCCTCATGAAAGCAAAATTCATTGATCACCCCGTCCCGATCCAGAAACAGCGCCCGGTTTGCCCGGCAAAACCGCTGCTTTGCATAGGCCGCGAATTCATCCCGCGAGGCCGGGCTCCCAATCTCATAAAACCGTTTACAGACTTCCTGGCCCGCCAGCTTCCCTGCCTTTGAAAGGGCGGTCAGAACCTCTGACAGATCGCACGGTTTCCCCGGTTCAATACCTGCCAGAACCTCCTTTGACAGCATGGATACGCCATAATCGATATACTGCATATCTGCGCTGCGCTCTGCCTTGTCGTACAGAAAGAGCGTCCCGTCCCGGAAGATCACGTTGCTCGTATCATACCGGCCCTCATTTTTAAGGACCGCCATCACGCCGGCTTTCCCCGCCTCCCTTTCCAGGCGGCTCCGGTATACAAGCTCCCGGTAATCCATATCCATAAAGGAGTCCCCGTAGAGCAGGATAAAATGCTCATCGAGCATCGCCTCCGCCTTCTTTAACGCCCCGCCTGTCCCTAGCTGCGTCCGGCCGTCGCGGGAATAACGGATCTCCAAGCCCTGCCCGGATCCGTCGCCATAGTATTCTTCGATCTGATCCGCCTGATGCCCGACCAGAAATAAAAAACGCCAAAATCCCCATCTCTTTAACAGCATCAGCTCGTAATCAAAAAAAGGACGTCCGTTGATGTCAGCCATTGCCTTGGGCCGATCCGTAAGCCCCAGGCGCGTCCCCAGCCCTCCCATCAGTACCACAACCTGCGTATCCGCCGCCGGATCCCTGTTCCAGTCCTGCCTTGTCATCACAGCCGCTTTGCCCCCTCTTTATCAAACCGGAAACGGATTTCCTTAAGCCCTAGGCGTCCCATGGCCCGGCGCAGATCCGCCTTGTTTTCCGCGTAAAACATCAGGAACCCGCCTCCCCCGGCCCCGATCAGCTTTCCGCCGATCGCCCCGTTTTTTAAGGCGTATTCATACCACCCGTCGATCTCCGGGTTGCTCATCCCCCCGGACCGCTTTTTCTTGTATTCCCAGTGGACATTCATGATATCCGCAAACCGGCGTAAATCTCCTCTTTCCAGGGCCTTTCGGCTCTCCATTCCCATCTCCTTCACAAAATCGAGGTTTTTAAGCATTTCCTCATCATGGCCCCGGCTTTTTGTATCCTGCTCTTCCAGAAGCTTCCCGGCCCGGTGGGAGTAACCGGTAAAAAACAGCATCAGATTGTCCTCCAGGTCATAGAGCGTCTCCTCCGTCACGTTTAAGGGCTCTACCTCCACAAAGCCGTCTTTGCGGATCGTCATGCAGTTGATCCCGCCGTAAGCCGAAATGTACTGATCCTGCTTGCCGATGGGCTCCCCCAGCCGGCCTATCTCGATCTCGCAGGCTTCCTCGGCGAGCTGCCTGGTCCCTGTGATATCCCCCTTATAACTGTGGAGAGCCTTAAGGAGCGCTGCTGTAAAAGCGCCGGAGGATCCCAGCCCTGTCCCTGCGGGGATATCCGCCATGGAACAGATCTCAAGAGGTTCTTTTTCAAGCCCCAGCATCTTAAGCGCCTCCCTGGCGATTGGGTGCTCCAGCTCCCCGGCCTCCTTAACGCGCTCCAGCTTTGAATATTTCAGCAGGATCGTCTGGTCAAAGGTGCGGTTAATCAGGATATAGACATACCGGTCGATGGCGGCGGAGAGCAGGAAACCCTCCCTCTTTTCGTAGTAAGAAGCCAGATCCGTCCCCCCGCCTCCCAGGGTGATCCGAAGCGGGCTGCGCGTGATCAGCATGTCCCCCTCCCTTTTTTCACAAAAGCCACGCTCTGCGTGTCGCCGATCGGCGTAAAGCCGGCATGGAACCGTTCTGAGAACTCCTCGATCGCCTTCTTTGTGCCCGCATAGGCAAAGGAAAAATAATCATGCACGAAAATATACCCGTTCTCCGCCAGCCTGGGCCAGAAATATTCGAGCCCGGCCAGAATCGGCTTGTACAGATCCACATCGATATTTACAAATGCATAGCGCTCGTCCTCCAGCCCGGCCGCCGTCTCCGGAAAATATCCTTTCCGTATCACACAGCGCTCCGGGTGCGGCATCCGGCCCATCACATACTCCACGGAGGTATTAGACAATTTTCCCACGGTGTCTAACAGGAGATTGTTCTCGGTCTCATAATTCATATCCTCCTCCGGAAAGCCCTCAAACGTATCAAACAGGTAGAGCTTCCGGTCAGGGAACACGGTATTAATGACCTTTGCGAAATCCCCCCTGTAAACGCCCAGCTCCGCCACCGCCCCGGAAACCTCCTTATCCTCAAGGATCATGGCAATTTTCTCCAGGCAGTCGCGCCTGGCGCGGGTATTTAAGTCCACAAACCGGCAGATAATGCGCTCCTCCGGGAATCCGTTTTGGATCAAATATTCCACCACATCCTCATAACCGGTCAGGATCCCCATCACCACAAGGTCAGGCCGCGCTTCTAAAATCGCTTCCCTGCCCTTCACCTCCAGGCCGTCAATCCGGCTCCCGATCAAGGCCGGGTTCCCGTCAACAAAGTATTGGACGGCATACTGGCGCTTTACCTCCTCATACACGTGCTTTGCAGTTGTCGCCGCTCCGTAGATCACAGCCGTTTTCATTGTTTTTCTCCCTTCATGCCCTGATACATGGATGAAACTGACATCTCAATTGCCTGAGGAGTTGTATAGCGGTTCGCCCATCCGAGTTTCCTGATTTTCGCACTGTCCAGCCGCACGACCGGTACATCCCCCTTCCAGCCCCGATCGCCTCCGGTATAGCGGTATTCCACATGCCCAAGGCCCATAATCCGGGCTGTGATATCCGCAATCTCCGTCACAGTGATGTGGTCCAGGGTGGCGACATTGTAATAGGTATATCCCCGCAGCGCCTTCCTCTCCACAGTCCTTAAAGCGTCTGTAATATCATCAATATAGATGTACGATTTGCTCTGCGTCCCGTCCCCCAGGATCTCCAGCTCCCCCGGGTCTTTTGACAGCTTTTTCAGGAAATCATAGCCGACGCCGTGGGTCTGGTTCGGTCCGACCACATTGGCAAAACGGAAGGCGGCGGCGTCCATATCAAACATATGGCAGTAGGAGCATATCAGGGCCTCGCAGGCCAGCTTGCTCGCCCCGTACGTAGAGGAAGGCAGCAGCGGAGA
This sequence comes from Otoolea muris, assembly GCF_943193115.1. Classification (NCBI taxonomy): domain Bacteria; kingdom Bacillati; phylum Bacillota; class Clostridia; order Lachnospirales; family Lachnospiraceae; genus Otoolea; species Otoolea muris. Next base: position 103,726 of record NZ_CALPCY010000008.1, on the reverse strand, counting down.
AAAATCCTCGTCCGTAACCGTAGCGCCCACATCGCCGTACACGCCGCTCCCGGATGCATAGAGCAGCTTTTTTACCCTGTTCTTTCGCATTGCCTCAAGCACGTTATTGATCAGAAATGTCCCTTCCCAGAAGTCAATATCCGGCTGTGAGACAGCCTTTGAGATATCAGGGTTTGAGGCCAGGCTGTATACAATATCCATCCCTTTCACAGCCTCTGCCAGCTTCCCGGCGTCCTTTATATCTGCTTTTATGATATGTACCCGCGTGCTTCCCCGTATCTCCCCCAGATGTTCTTCCCTTCCGGAAGAAAAATTGTCATAGATATACAGCTCTGCCTCCGGCTCCTCGTGAAACAGGCGCTTTGCGACGTGGCTGCCGATAAAGCCGGCCCCTCCGGCGATTAAATAGTTCATCTCTCCTCTTCCTCCCTGTATCTGTTACCGCCGATCATCCCAGAGAAATCCGGACAATTTTTTTATAGACCGTGCCGGAACTCCCTTTTCCAGCAATTCCTTCTCGATCTCGTCTTCATACGTTGTGCTGCATATATAAATGTCCCCGCAGGCCGCCAGCTTTTCCGCCGTAGGATACAAAACGGCATAACCCCTGTGGCCCGTCCCGGCTTTTCTTATATTGCCGTCAAAAATGTTTGTTACAGCCCTCTCGCCATCTATCCTGTACAGCTCATCCAGCAGTTGATCGCAAACCGCACCGCACCCGTAAAGAGCTGCTCCTGAGCGCTTTATTTCATCAGCCGCCTTTTTAAAGTCGATCCGCTTCATATTCTGGTACGCTCCCTGATTGGGATATTTTACCGGCTTTTCGCCGCCCGCTTTCTCAGCGAAACATATGAGCGCTATCTGATCCGCGTTTTTCACAGCCTTTAATGACGCAATATAGCTGTCCAGTTGTTCCGGCGTCCGAAAAATGCGCAAATCATCTGAAAAAAACGTTACATAAGGCCCTTTGTTTTTTGTTCCCTGGCATATCAGAAATTCCAGTTCAAGCAGCTTCACAAAAAAGCTGTTTGTACTGTAATAATCCTGGAAAAATGTAGGCGATATGGAATAAAACCCGTGATTGATCCACCCGTCTGAAGGTGAAAGATGCATAATCAATCCCCCTTCTTTCACCATGCCGGACATATTTTCCATGGCCTTTGCTATATCAAATACATGCTCCAGAGTCCCGCCATTGATCACATAGTCAAACGAACCTTTCAGCGAATCCGGCAGCGGATCATTCAGATCAAATATAATATCCGCGCCTTCATATTCAGAGTAATCCACCGCGTGAACCTCCTGAAATCCCAGCATTTTAAAAAAATCACAGGAATCGATCTCCTTTTGGCTGCTGATCCGTTCCGCCAATGCTCTGTCATATGGATATCCCAACTCCCTGATAATCGACAAAAAGGGATCCATCTCCAGGCTGATATACTGCTTTCCCATCATAGCCAGCGTCTTTCCTTCTATCCCCCTCTTTTCCGCTATCTGTAAAAACTGAACAATCTCCGATGCCAGTAAACCCATCTCTTTCCTCTCCTCCAACAAGTTTAAAAAACAGGTCAATGTATAGTGAAATTCTGTTTCTCTTTTTGTGTTTTACCGGATAAACCGCCCTTTATCCAAGCGGCTTTGCAATCGCCACGGACGTCCTGTCCGGCAGGCAGACATATCCCGTATGGTTTTCCATGCAAAACTGCTTCACAGCCTCTCCTATCCCATCATAAATTCCATAATCATGCACAAAAATATATCCCCCCGCACTCAAACGCGGCCAGAAAAACATGAGCGCGTCATAGGTGGGCTGGTAAATATCCATATCCAGGTTCACAAAGGCAAATGTATCCTCAACGCCCTCAAATGTATCCGGCACAAACCCCTTCTTAACTATAACCTGGCCGCGGTACGCCATCTTGCCCATAACGAGATCGACAGACGTATCCTTTAACATATGGATCCATTCGTCCGTCTGGGCCACATTATCCCTGTGTCCCGCTACCTGGCCTTCCTGGAATCCCTCAAAGGAATCAAAAAGATACAGCTTCCTGTCAGGAAACAGGACATTCATCCATTTTGCAAAATCCCCCTTGTAAACGCCTGCTTCCGCTATATTTCCCGGAATCTTATCTCGGTGAATCTCCCTGGATGCCAGAACCAGGGAGCCAAACCTCCCGTCGCCGTAAAAATCACCGATATACTCATCACGGACATACCGCCTCAGTTCACTCCTGAGCTCCGTATAATATCTCTGGTTGTTAGATGCCACCAGCACAAAGCCTTTCCCATTTTCCCACTCCATTTCAGATAAATCTGAAGCAGACAGTATTTCTTCATTTTCAATGCTTGCTTTATTATCAACTGCTGTAACATTCTCTATCCCGCATTGGTTTTTCAGCATATCATATATTTTTCTCCCCAGATCTCCGTATGGATAGATGAAGATTTTCCCTTTTCTCTCCCTGTTTTCTTCCGCCTTACATGCTTCCTTATGGCTGTAACTGTCCATTTTATTTCTCCTTTCATTTCATCTGCTTTACCCGCCTGTAAAAAGTCCCCCGTGAAAAGCCGCACAGCCTCGCCGCTTCCTCCACGCTGATCTCCCTTGCCGCCCATCTTCTGTAAACACGGGAAAAATCATCCGGCGTCGGCAGGGGGCTTCTCCCAAATTTCCTTCCCTCCCGCTTCGCCTTCTCAATCCCCTCCCGCTGCCTGCGCCTGCGCGCAGCCTTTTCTGATTCTGACACATAGTCCAGTAAATCCAGCACAAGATCCGCAATCAGGCTGCCATACTGCAGCTTTCCGCGCCTCGTGTCCACAAGGGGCATCTCGAGAATCGATATGTCAATCCGCTTCACCTTTGTCAGCAGCCCCCACTGATCCCGGATCGACGGATAACTGTCCCCAAGGGCGCTCAAGCTCCGGATATACAGAAGATCCCCCGGTTTCAAAAGCTTAAGAAGTCTCCTGTAGTGCAGGCTGCCTTCCCCATCCCCCGGGCCTGCATCATCCACAAAAATATGATCCTCCTCTACCTGCATCTCCCGCATGACAGCGGCCTGCTCCCCGGCATCCGCCCCACCCGGGATAATCCGGCAGTATGCATATACCTCCCCCATCCATCACACCTCCATCTCTCCTGCGCCGGAGTCTGCATAACCGGAATCCGTTTCACAATATAGGCTTTGTGAATATATCGGATTTATCCAGTTATGTATACATTTTTGAATTCCTTTTTTCTTTTCTAAAACATGTCTATTTTATACTATTATCGGCCGGAAATCAAGAATAATAAGCACATTTTTTGTTAATTCTGACAGAATACAATCAGGAAATCCCTTATAAAGAAATGTATACATTTTTGAATTCCTTTTTATTTATAATATACTCCCGGAATCTCTCTGGGAGTACATTTATGCTGAACAGCGCCCTGTTAATGAATTTGTTCTTTAAAGCCTCCCTGTACTGGCTCACACTTCCATAAGCCCCAAAAAATGTTGCGGCGTTACAGCTTTCACCCGGGAATGCCGAAAGTCTTCCACATTCCTCGTGACAATAAAATCCGCTGAAATTTCTTCTGCGCATACATCCTGCAGGCAGTCTTCAAAATCCGAAAACTCAAAATTTTCTATCGCGCCACATACTTTCTCATGGCTCGCCCCCGTCACCTGCAGCACAAAACATAACCTTTTCAGCATCTCCCGCCTGGCAGTCTCCGAATGGCTCTTTCGCAAAATATAGAAAATATTGGGCAGGCTGTGAAATGCAATATAGCCCTGCGCACGCCCGGCCGCACAGATACGGATCACATTTCTGGCGTCATTATAGTAAGGTTGCCTCATCGTCAGAAAATCCAGTGCTACATTTGTATCAATCAATATGACCATACCGTTCATCCCTGGCCTGCTCCAATTCCCTGTCATAATCTAATTCCTGCGATACAGGAACCAGCATCTGTTCCAATTCTGAGAAGGCCCTCATTTCAGGCGTTGTGGTTTCCTCTTCCACAAAGCGCCGTTCAGGGCTAAACGTTTTGCCTTTCAGCGTATGCATATATCGTATAATATTCGGCATCTGTTCCTCCGGCATCTGTTCCATTAATTGAATGGCTTCCCGTCTCAATGCTGTCATTTTCCATCACCTCTTAATCTGCTCATACACTTTCATGGCGCTTTCTATTCCAAACCGGTCAAAATAGTAGTCCATAATATTGTCCAGATCAGAAACTGCGGCTTCCAGATATTTAACCTTCATATCTTCGCCTAAACCTTTCATCCAGTTCATCCTGCGTATAAGTCTTTGCCCCATGAATCCTTGCGTTCTCGGCAGCCAGCACCCTGCTTCTCATCAACAGCAGTTCTTCTCTCTGCTCAAATGCCTCCAGGCTCATAAACACGCCGTCTCCCGTGCCATTGATTGTAATATAAACAGGTTCTCCGATACTCTGGCCAATTCCGATATTTCTTTGTACTGGTTTCTTAAATCAGCAGAAGAACGTATATTCATCATCACCACTCCATTCATGTATAATTTTAATATAATTATACACTCATTTATCAAATATTACAATACTCTGTAACTCTTGAGCCTTGCACAATAAACCACATATATTCAGGCCGTTTTCATAATAGTTTTTTAACGCCATATAAAAAAGAGCAGTCCCCCCGAAATCAGACGGACTGCAGCAAACTTAATCTTTTACAAAACATTCCATACGCCTCCGGCATCGCTGAGAATGCCGCCCGCATTTACTCCCGTAAAAATACCGGAGCCTCTCCAGCGTGGATTTCTCAAAGTCAACATCCATCGCGACAATTGCATATGTTAATTCAAACGTCCGGTACCTGACATAGTCCTCCTCATATCCCGAAAAGCGTGCGGTTGCCAAACGAGATTTCTTATCTGTCAAATAATATTTCTTTCAAAAACCTTCCGGAAGTTCCTCTCTGCTGATGGCGCCTGCGTCCATGGCTGCTATCTTCTCTTTCGGAATCCCGTATTCCAGCAGGGATTTTTCAATCTCATCTACAACATCCCGATCCAGAACCGCGATCGCCACATAATCAAACTGCGCCTCCAGAAGCCCTGATACGGGCTGCACCGTATGGCCGTCCAGCGTCTGGCCTGCGCTGTAACGATCCACCCAGCAGGTTACCTCATAATCCTCTGCCTTATCCAGCGCTTTTACAAACAGCGTCCCAACCGTCCCCGCCCCGTACACAGCCACCCGGCTGCCTTTCGTTACCTGTGGATACGGGTACAGATATCCCCGTGGCTTTTCCAGCAGGACAGCGTAATCGCAGTTCATGATGTACCACATTTTCAGGAATACCATATGTAAATTCAATTCATCCCTGCAGCCATGCGCATCCATTTGCTCATTTACCAGCCGGAACCACAGCCTAACTCCCTCAAGGGATGCCTTATTCAGCGTATGCGTGGCTGAACTCTCCCGCATCACATAATGGTATCCGCGCTCCCTCATCAGGCAGACAGTTCCCGCTTCCATCAGGCAAAGGATAATATGCGCATAATCCTCCCCCATAGATACTCTGTCATCTATTTTGTCCCACATGCTCCGAAACATCTCCCTGCGTATCCCCCAGCAGACCTGCATGGCGCGTATCTGGCGCCTGAAGCAGGACGATGTTTCAATCAGCATGGGAAATACCCGCTCCATAATCTCATTTCCCGAATAAATCCCATCCTCAACGCATGTTTCCACCAAAACGCTCCTGTTCGTATAATCCTTATAATACCCCTCCATATAGATCATATCCGCGCCTGTCTGCGCCGCCCGCTCCGCAAAGCGCCGTATCCGGTCCGCTTCGATCCAGTCATCTCCGTCCACGCTACACACGTAATCCCCGGTCGCAAGCCCCGCCCCGGCCCTCCTGGCGCTGACAACTCCGCCGTTTTCTTTATGCAGCGCGATTACCCGGCTGTCCGCCGCGGCATACCGGTCGCAAATCTCTTTAGAAGCGTCGTCAGAGCCGTCGTCTATCAGAATGATCTCAATATTCCTGTAAGTCTGGCCAAGCAGGCTTTCGATACACCGCTCCAGGTAAGCCTCCACATTATAGACAGGTACAACGATACTGATCTTACCGTGTTTCATCTCCTTACCTCCGCTTTTGTACAGTAATCTCATCTGCTGCACGGCCCTGCCGCACAGTTATATATGATCCAATCCATCCCTGAATTTTTTGTATAATTCATACCCGAGATACGTATAAAGCGCCCCGTTCATATATTGCGGTTCACAGCCATGCCTGAAATCCACATCTGTAAAACGCCATTTCTCCGGCAGGGCGATATCCGTAACCTTCACCAAGGCTGCTTTGCAATGCTCCAAAAAATAATGTTCCATTTCAGAAAACATCCTGTTTTTTTGCCTTATCTCCCCGATTCCCTCAAATTCTCTCGTCCAATTCAGATTTCCATAACGTTCGGACATCCTGTTTTTTACTAAGACAACCGATACAAGCTCCCGTTTCCGGCGCAGTTCCTCAACCAATTCCAAGCATTTTTGTTGCCACAAACCCATAAATTCCTGCGTTCCGCTCAAAATCCTCCTATATGTCACCGGTGTTCCGTCCGCATCCAGATACGCCTCGCTTTCTGTCATATATGCGCCGTCCTGCATTTCAAGGATCGGGCAGCGCTCTTCCAGAAAATCGATAAACAAAATCGTCTTTTCCGACAGATTACGGAGTGTCTCATAAAAAATCCCGCTTATATCCTGTTCCACCTGCTGTTTTCTGAGAAGGTTTTTGTGCTTTATCCCAACATGCCTATATGGTGTAAACGACGCTATGATACTGGAAAAAGCAAAATGCTCCAGTTTTTTTAAGGGCGCTGTTGTGCTCTGTACGATCCAGCGAAGGGAAAAGCTCCCCATACAGATATGCCTTTTAAATTCATACAGATTCCTGCATCCGAACCGTTCTTCCAGAAAATCTGCACTGATATCCTGTAATAATCGTAAAGCTTCCCTGTTTTCTGTTTCCACCGCCAGTTGTTCACGCAAAAAGACATCATGTACCATATATTTTTCAATAGCCAGACGAAATTTATCCAGAGTCCCCCTCTCCTGAGCCTCATTCACCCCAAATTCAAGTGTTTTCCTGAAGTCCCTGCATATCCCAACCATAGTATCATGAGCCGAATCATCTTTATGGCTGGTTCGGTAAAATACTCCCGTCTCCGGAATCAAAACGATTTTTTCCGCCTCCAGGACAAGGGCAATGTCATATCCCCAATCCTCATAATAGAACGTCTCAGGCTGAAACAGATTTTTTTTAAGCAGCCATTCCCTGTTGTAAATTTTTTTCCATACAGCCGGCGCTTCCCCCAGCAGGATCAGCATCTTGTCCGTATCACTTCTGTATGTCCCGGCCGGCAGCGTAGTATATCTCTCTTTTTTTCCGTTCCCTACTATAAAATAACCAAGGCTGGAAACGTAGTCGGCCCCCGTCTCTTCAATCGCCTGGTACAGCTTTTCAATAAAATCCTCTTTCAGCCAATCATCCGAATCCACATAGACAACGTAATCGCCTGTTGCCAGGCGAAGCCCCTGATTCCTCGCCGCGCCGAGCCCCTTTCTCTCGTCATTGATAATCAGCCGTATCCTCGGATCCCGTTCACTAAAATATCTGCAGCGTTCCAGGCTGTCATCCCCTGACTCGTCATATACAACGATAATTTCCAGGTTCCGGTACGTCTGGCTGCAGATACTCCCCATACACTGGTCGATGTATTCCCCTGTATTATAGACGGGGACGATCACACTCACTGTTTTCCTCACCACAACTCACCCTCTTTCATCCCCATGAACCAGAAAATTTATGGATGCAGTATGTATTACGCGTTATATTCCGGTACCCTGTGTCCCAGTCTAACGGGCAGAACACCTCCTGTGGATATAAAGTTACCTCTTCCAAATCAATGTATTTGTTTTCCAGGCATATATGGAACTTCTGTTCGGTCATCTCGGTGATAGCCGCCACATTTGTCGTCAGATCAAACCCTTTTTCCGTAACAAAATGCCGATCATTATAGTACGACATCAGGTATCCGATCCATTTGCTTCCTTTTTCACCGCCGATGATCCCGGTAGGGATATATTCCCTCTCCTGAAACCCGGAAAAGGCCCTGTGCCCTAAAAACGGATCAAGCGGCTTAAAAAGTTCGACATCTGTATCCAGATAGATTCCTCCATAATGCCAGATACACCAAAGCCTTATATAATCACTAACAAACGCATATTTTTTATTCTCATACGCCTCATTTACATAAGCGTTGCTCTTAATGTCAAAATTACTCTCATTCCATAAAATAATTTCAAAATCCGGACAGAACTTTTTCCAGCTTTCCAGGCACAGCCGTTCCGTTTCCGGTAATTTACCGCCTCCGACCCAGCACCAGTGCAGCCGTTTGGGAATTCTCGGCGCCTGCTTCCCGTTTTCTGCAATTATTCCTGGCAGCCTTATGTCCTCGTGATAATAATTTAACACAGAGGGCCATATGCAATATTCCGCTTTACATCCGCTTAACTCATGTTCCAGTTGATTAACAATTTCCCCCGCATACCTTCTGGAGGTAATCACAAAAAACCAGGGCGGGACCGTTTCCTTTTTTAGCTGTCCCAATGAGCAGATACGGATTTCCCTGCCTCTTACTTTGATATATGTATTCTGTTTTTCAGGAGAATTATCAATCACAGCGCTCACAGACTTTTCAAATTCAAAGCGTTTGTACCTCTCTCCGAAAAACGAATCCATAAGCCAGTCTCCGGCCCCAAAACATACGGCTTTCCTTTGCCTGCACAGCTCCCCCAGCTCTTCCACTGTACATCTTACTTCCTTCATCATAAACCCTGCTATCTTTCTGGCTGTCCGCCTTTTTTTCACAATAATACAGGTCCCGCCCCAATCGGCAATCGGAATCAGCGCAAGCTGCCTCCTGTTTCTTTTTCATATCTGTGAATGGCTTCTTTCATTGGGAACCGCATACAGGACCAGCTCATGGTTTCGGTTAAGATTTTGAACCCAGGGAGTATATTTTCTCAGATAAAACCTGTAATCCTGTAATTCCTCCCGGAAAAATTGCGGAATTTCCACCAAATCCTCTTTTTTATGATACACACATACCGCAATAACCGGGCGGTCTTCCTTTATGAGCCGTTTTATTGCCTTTAACATCTGCAGTTCATTGCCTTCTATATCCGCATTAATGAGCGTACATTGGTCATTTCCCAGTATCTTATTAAAATCTGTATTCTCATCTATAAATTCATTAAACATATGAACCTTTTCCCTTTTATCCTTCGGCAAAAGGGAGACATGATCCCTCATACGCCAGTAAGATCCTTCGCTACCCTCCACGGCACAGATCTTTTTTGCGTTTAAATTCCAGCTAAAGAATGACACCACGCTGTCCCCTGTCGCCGCGCCGCAGTTAATCCACACCTCGTCGTCTAAATGCCTGTATAACTCCTCTTTTTCATTCCCATAAAAATATTTATATCTGGTCGGGATCTGTTCGCCCTTATACATGCTGTTTGTCATATAGCTTTCCAGATAATCCCGCAATACTTCCCCTGATTTCTCATCCTGCAAACTGGAAGCAAAGCATTTCAGCTCTTTTACATGGCATTTATAATATTCCGCGCGGTTCGCGTCTATCCAATCGCAGGTGTTTGTGGTGAGAATATTCCTGGTATCTTTGCCAATCACATAAAATCCTTTTGTATCAGCTTTTCTCAGTATTTCCATAAATTTCATCTGCGCCGCTCCGCTGCAGTAATACGTGCAGATAAACACAAATTTATTTTTTACTTCTCTCTGGCTGATAAATTCTTCTGGTGAAATGACCGTGATCCCCCCGATCGTACGCCCCGCTTTCTTCCTGTCGGCATCAATGATATTTACAACCTTTAAACCATATCCTGTAAACATACGGACAAAGGTGTAAACATCTGTTCCCGCGCCGTATAAATAAACATTTGCATCGTTTATAAGAGCCAGCGAAATGGTGACCAAAAGATCGCCGTCAATTCCAAACTGTTCGTGCAATGCGTCATTTCTCATCAAATCATCAATTTGAACCTCTATGGTTTTCATATCCACACCTCTCCTGAATTTATGCCTTTTTTACATGGATTTCTGTCCGGAGTAGATTTGGGGAATTAAAATAATATGCTGCCAGGGTCAGCACACGACCGAAAACCCCAGCTTCCTCCCGTCTTCCTCAAACATCCGCACCGTCTCCAGGGAAAACTCCTCCAGATCCTTCCCCAACACAGGCAGCTTTGCGAGGATATCCCCGGTCACGGTGACGATATCCGCCCCGCTCCGCTCGGCCTGGATGATGTTGAACACCTCGCGGCAGCTTGCCCATAAACTCCAGACCCCTTTTTGCCTGCAGAGCTGCGCGGCCTGCTTCATGATCGCTTCCGGATCCGTCCCCGTGTCCGCGATCCTCCCCGCAAATACGGATACAATTGCCGGGACGCCGTCCTCCAGCGCCTTCAGCACGCCTTCCACCTGCCGGACGCTGAACACGGCCGTCACATTCAGGCGCACGCCCTCCTTTGACAGCTCCGAAATCAGCGGCGCGCTCGACTCCCCGCGCGTGTTTGTCACCGGGATCTTTACATAGACATTTTTCCCGTACCCGGACAGCGCCAGCGCCTCCTTTTTCATGCTCATGAAATCATCTGCAAATACCTCAAATGAGATCGGCCTGTCCGGGATCGCTTCCACGACCCGCTTTGCAAATTCTGTGTAATCCCTCACGCCGGCTTTCCTCATCAGCGTCGGGTTTGTCGTAAATCCCTTTATCCACCCGTTTTGAGCGGCTTCTTCCATTTCCCTGATATCCGCGCCGTCCGCAAAGACGGCGATCTTCAAATCTTCAACCTTCACTTTTTTGTCCCCTGTCTGCTAATGTCAGGTAACCGCTCTGGCTTCTCCTCCCGGTTACGTTTATCACGTCCCGCCTCTTCTTTGGCTCAGGCAATCGCATTCACCAGAAGATGCCAGATGATTCCCTGCCATCCTTCCGCATGCGGCGTTATCCTCTCATCCGCTATTACCGGAATGCGGATGCATGCGTCTGACACCTGTCCGGCGTATCCCCCGTCCCTTGAAACGATGGATATGATCCCCGCCTTCCTCTCTCCGGCCAGTTTCAGCGCCTCCACGATATTGCCCGACGCCTTCTCGTTTCCGCCTCCCACGGATAAAACAAGGACGATGTCCCTTTCTGACAGCCGGGACGTTTTCAGCCATTCCGAAAAGGTCGTATGCCACCCCTCGTCGTTCGCCCTTGCGCTGAACTCGGATACATTGTCCGTGGGGGCGTAGGATTCGATCCCGCCTATCTTCCGGAAATCGTTTACCGCATGGGACGCGTTTGCCGCGCTTCCCCCTACGCCAAGGATGAACAGCCGTCCGCCCCGGTCCCTGGCCGCTGCCAGAAGCAGCGCGCCTTTTTCTATCTCTTCCTGCGAAATCTGTCCTGCTATCTGAATCGTTTCTTTCAGGTAGTTTTCGATATATGCTTTATACATGCGCTTCCTTTCTCTTTATATCTGCTTCCTTTTTCTCCGTCTCCACTGTGTTCCGCAGCCGCCCGCGGAATGCAGCCTGTCACGGTTTTTTCCCGTTCTGCTCCCGCGCAGCTTTTTTACCGCCCCCGGAGCGCGTCTGAAACAGGCTCAGATATCCTCTCTTAAGATTCCCTCCAGCTCACGGATATCCTGCAGCACCCGGTCCGGCCGGTTTCCTTCAAGCCGGTGGCACACGTCGCATTTATACTCCCCTAAAAGGGCTGTCTTTAAGCCCGCCCTTTTTCCCGCCAGGACATCCGTATAGGAATCGCCTGCCATCCATGAGTGTTCCATATCGATGTTATATATTTTCAGTATATCTATGATCAGGCCCGCCTTTGGCTTGCGGCATCCACACCGGCGGATCAGGAACGGGGCCCGCGTCCTCCTGTCTCCCGCCGGGTGATGGGGACACAGGCTGGAGGCTTCCACGCGGATTCCCTTCTCCTGCAGATCACGCGCCACCCATGTGTTGAGATCATACAGAGCTTTTAAGGATACCTTTCCCTTTGCCGCCGCCGGCTGGTTTGTGACAATAAAAAGCAGATATCCCATGTCGGAAACCGCTTTCAATGTGGAGATGACATCCTCCCTGTACCGGAATTCCTCTTTTGTGAACGGGGAGTCAAGCTGTTCGGTCTCCTCATGAAAGCAGAATTCATTGATCACCCCGTCCCGATCCAGAAACAACGCCCTGTTTGCCCTGCAAAACCGCTGCTTTGCATAGGCTGCGAATTCCTCCCGCGAGGCCGGACTCCCGATCTCATAAAACCGTTTACAAACCTCCTGCCCCGCCAGCTTCCCCGCCTTGGAAAGGGCGGTCAAAAGCTCTGACAGATCGCACTTTTTCCCTGGTTCTAAGCCTGCCAGAACCTCCTTTGACAGCATGGACACACCGTAATCGATGTACTGCATATCTGCGCTGCGCTCTGCCTTGTCGTACAGCAGGAGCGCCCCGTCCCTGAAGATCACATTGCTCGTGTCATACTGGTTCTCATTTTTAAGGACTGCCATCACGCCGGATTTCCCGGCCTTTCTCTCCAGCCGGTACCTGTATACAAGCTCCCGGTAATCCATATCCATAAAGGAATCCCCGTACAGCAGGATAAAACGCTCATCGAGCATCGCCTCCGCCTGTTTTAGCGCCCCGCCTGTCCCAAGCTGACTCCGGCCGTCGCGGGAATAACGGATCTCCAAGCCCTGCCCGGATCCGTCGCCATAGTAATCTTCGATCTGATCCGCCTGATGCCCGACCAGAAATAGAAAGCGCCAAAATCCCCATCTCTTTAACATCATCAGCTCGTAATCAAAAAAAGGGCGTCCGTTGATGTCAGCCATTGCCTTGGGCCGGTCCGTAAGCCCCAGGCGCGTTCCCATTCCTCCCATCAATACCACAACCTGTGTGTCCGCCGCCGGATCCCTGTTCCCATCCTGCCTTGTCATTACAGCCGCTTTGCCCCCTCTTTATCAAACCTGAAACGGATCTCCTTAAGCCCCAGGCGTCCCATGGCGCGGCGCAGGCCCGCCTTGTTTTCCGCATAAAACATCAGAAATCCGCCTCCTCCGGCCCCGATCAGCTTTCCGCCGAGCGCCCCGTTTTTTAAGGCGTATTCATACCACCCGTCGATCTCCGGGTTGCTCATCCCCCCGGATCGTTTTTTCTTGTATTCCCAGTGGACATTCATGATGTCCGCAAACCGGCGTAAATCTCCTCTTTCCAGGGCCTTTCGGCTCTCCAGTCCCATCTGCTTCACAAAATCGAGATTTTTAAGCATTTCCTCATCACGGCCGCGGCTCTTTTTATCCTGTTCCTCCAAAAGTTTCCCCGCCCGGTGGGAGTAACCGGTAAAAAACAGCATCAGATTGTCCTCCAGGTCATAGAGCGTCTCCTCCGTCACGTTTAAGGGCTCTACCTCCACAAAGCCGTCTTTGCGGATCGTCATGCAGTTGATCCCGCCGTAAGCCGAAATGTACTGATCCTGCTTGCCGATTGGTTCCCCCAGACGGCCTATCTCAATCTCGCAGGCTTCCTCGGCGAGCTGCCTGGCGCCTGTGATATCCCCCTTATAGCTGTGGAGCGCTTTGAGGAGCGCGGCTGTATAAGCGCCGGAGGATCCCAGCCCTGTCCCGGCGGGGATATCCGCCATTGAGCAGATCTCAAGAGGTTCTTTTTCAAGTTCCAGCATCTTAAGCGCCTCCCTGGCGATTGGGTGCTCCAGCTCCCCGGCCTCCTTAACGCGCTCCAGCTTTGAATATTTCAGCAGAATCGTCTGGTCAAAGGTGCGGTTTATCAGGATATAGACATACCGGTCGATGGCGGCGGAGATCAGGAAGCCCTCCCTCTTTTCGTAGTAAGAAGCCAGATCCGTCCCCCCGCCTCCCAGGGTGATCCGAAGCGGGCTTCGCGTGATCAGCATGTTCCCCTCCCTTTTTTCACAAAGGCCACGCTCAGCGTGTCGCCGATCGGCGTAAAGCCGACATGAAACCGTTCTGAAAATTCCTCGATCGCTTTCTTTGTGCCTGCATAGGAAAAGGAAAAATAATCATGTACGAAAATATATCCGTTCTCCGCCATCCTGGGCCAGAAATATTCGAGCCCGGCCAGAATCGGCTTGTACAGATCCACATCAATATTTACAAATGCATATCGCTCATCCTCCAGCCCGGCCGCTGTCTCGGGGAAATACCCTTTCCGTATCACGCAGCGCTCCGGGTGCGGCATCCGGCCCATCACATACTCCACAGAGGTATTGGACAGCTTTCCCACGGTATTTAAGAGGAGATTGTTCTCGGTCTCATAATTCATATCCTCCTCCGGAAAGCCCTCAAACGTATCAAACAGGTAGAGCTTCCGTTCAGGGAACACGGTATTGATGACCTTTGCGAAATCCCCCCTGTAGACGCCCAGCTCCGCCACCGCCCCGGAAACCTCCTTATCCTCAAGGATCATGGCAATTTTCTCCAGGCAGTCGCGCCTGGCGCGAGTATTTAAGTCCACAAAGCGGCAGATGATGCGCTCCTCCGGGAATCCGTTTTGGATCAAATATTCCACCGCATCCTCATAGCCGGTCAGGATCCCCATCACCACAAGGTCAGGCCGCGCTTCTAAAATCGCTTCCCTGCCCTTCACCTCCAGGCCGTCAATCCGGGTTCCAATAAAAGCCGGGTTCCCGTCAACAAAATATTGAATGGCATACTGGCTCTTAACCTCCTCGTACACACGCTTCGCCGTTGTTGCCGCTCCGTAGATCACAGCCGTTTTCATTATTTTTCTCCCTTCATGCCCTGATACATGGATGAAACCGACATCTCAATTGCCTGCGGCGTCGTATAGCGGTTCGCCCATCCGAGTTTCCTGATTTTCGCACTGTCCAGCCGCACGACCGGCACATCCCCCTTCCAGCCCCGATCGCCTCCGGTATAGCGGTATTCCACATGCCCAAGGCCCATAATCCGGGCTGTGATATCCGCAATCTCCGTCACGGTAATGTGATCCAGGGTGGCAACATTATAATAGGTATATCCCTGCAGCGCCTTCCTCTCTACAGTCCTTAAAGCGTCTGTGATATCGTCAATATAGATATACGATTTGCTCTGCGTGCCATCCCCCAGGATCTCCAGCTCCTCCGGGTCTTTTGAAAGCTTTTTCAGAAAATCATAGCCGACGCCGTGGGTCTGGTTCGGTCCGACCACATTGGCAAAACGGAAGGCGGCGGCGCTCATATCAAACATATGGCAGTAGGAGCATATCAGAGCCTCGCAGGCCAGCTTGCTCGCCCCATACGTAGAGGATGGCAGCAGCGGAGAAAAATCCTCGTCCGTAACCGTAGCGCCCACGTCGCCGTACACGCCGCTCCCGGATGCGTAGAGCAGCCTCTTTACCCCGTTCTTCCGCATCGCCTCCAGCACGTTATTGATCAGGAACGTCCCTTCCCAGAAATCGATATCCGGCTGTGAAATCGCCTTTGAGATATCAGGGTTTGAGGCCAGGCTGTATACAATATCCATCCCTTTCATAGCCTCTGCCAGCTTTCCGGCATCCTTTATATCTGCTTTTATAATATGTACCCGTGTGCTTCCTCCTATCTCCCCCAGATGCTCTTCCCTTCCGGAAGAAAAATTGTCATAGATATACAGCTCTGCCTCCGGCTCCTCGTGAAACAGGCGCTTTGCGACGTGGCTGCCGATAAAGCCGGCCCCTCCGGCGATTAAATAGTTCATCTTTCCTCTTCCTCTCTCAAAATAAAACCGCTGCGCGAACAGCGCGTCCTTCCTGTCTGCTACCTCTGATCCTTCCAGAGAAATCCGGACAATTTTTTTATGGACCGGGCCGGGATTCCCTTTTCCAGCAATTCCTTCTTGATCTCATTTTCATACGTTGTGCTGCATATATAGATTTCACCGCAGGCCGCCAGCTTTTCCGCCGTAGGGTACAAAACGGCATAACCCCTGTGGCCCGTCCCGGCTTTTCTTATATTGCCATCAAAAATATTGGTCACCGCCCTCTCGCCATCTATCCTGTACAGCTCGTCCAGCAGTTGATCGCAAACCGAACCGCACCCGTAAAGAGCTGCTCCTGAACGCTTTATTTCATCAGCCGCCTTTTTAAAGTCGATCCGCTTCATATTCTGATACACTCCCTGATTGGGATATTTCACCGGCTTTTCGCCGCTCGCTTTCTCAGCGAGACATATGAGCAGTATCTGATCCGCGTTTTTCACAGCCTTTAATGGTGCAAGATAGCTGTCCAGTTGCTCCGGCGTCCGCAAAAGGCGCAAATCCTCTGAAAAAAACGTTACATAAAGCCCTTTGTTCTGAATGATCTCCGGTGCAAGTAAACCCATTTCTTTCCTCTCCTTCAACATACCTCAGAACCAGGTTTCCGCTCACATAAAACCGGCCCGCCTGATTATCAAACACTGTATTCTTCAAACGAGTTCATTTCCGTTTCTCTATCTGCTTTACCCGCCGGTAAAAGGTCCCCCGTGAAAAGCCGCACAGCCTCGCCGCTTCCTCCACATTGATTTCCTTGGAAGCCCATTTTTTATATACGCGGGAAAAATCATCCGGCGTCGGCAGGGGGCTTCTCCCAAATCTCGTCCCCTCCCGCTTCGCCTTCTCGATCCCCTCCCGCTGCCTGCGCCTGCGGGCCGCCTTGTCCGCCTCTGACACATAGTCCAGCATATCCAGCACAAGATCCGCGATCAGGCTGCCGTACTGAAGCTTTCCGCGCCTGGTGTCCACCAGGGGCATCTCCAGAAGGGAAAGATCGATCCGTTTTATCTTTGTCAACAGGCCCCACTGTTCCCGGATCGCGGGATAGCTGTCCCCAAGGGCGCTTAAATTCCGGATATACAGGAGATCTCCCGGCCTCAGAAGATTGAGAAGCTTCCTGTATTTCAGGCGTTCGCTCCCCTCCTCAGTTTCCACATCCGCAAAAATACGATCCTCCTCTACCTGCATTTCCCGCATAACGGCGGTCTGCTCCCCTATGTCCGCTTCGCCGGGAACAATCCGGCAGTATGCATAAATCTCCCCCATTCATTGCACCCCCATCTATCGTTCGCCAGATTCTATAAATAACCGGAATATGTGTCATAATATATGCTTTATGAATCAGACGTTTTTGTCCAGTTATGTATACATTTCTTTTTCAATGCTCCTTTCATGAAATTCCGTCAGAATTAACAAAAAATATGCTTATTATTCTTGATTTTCGGCCGATAATAGTATAAAATAGACATGTTTTAGATAAGAAAAAGAAGTTCATAAACGTATACATTTTTAAACCATCTTAAATATCCTCCATCGCGGCGCACGTTTTCCATAACAGCCCCGTACCCTTTACTTTCCCTTGCAGGGCACAGGGCCTTCTCTTTCCTGCTATGGCAGACCTATTCTCCCGTCCTGTCAGAAGCCGGGCGCGCCTTTTCCATTTACTTCCCCCTCTTTCTCCGGTTCGCCTTATTATAAAACGTCGTCCTGGTAAAATTGCACCTCTTTGCCGCCTCCTCTGCCGACATTTCCTTTGCCAGCCATTTATTATAAATCTCCTCAAAATCCTCCGGCACAGGCTTTTCCGGCCTGCCGAAGCGCACTCCCTTAAGCTTCGCCGCCTCGATCCCCTCTCTCTGCCTCTCCTTTATGTTTTTCCGCTCGTTTTCGCTGATAAAGGATAATAGCTGCAGCACAAGATCCGCGATAAAGGTTCCCAGCAGATCCTTCCCGCGCCTTGTATCCAGAAGGGGCATATCCAGCACCGCGATATCCACCCCCTTTTCTTTTGTCAGAATCCGCCACTGTTCCAGTATCTCCTCATAATCCCTTCCCAAACGATCAATACTCTTGATATACAGCAGATCATCTTTCTTCAGTTTTTTTAGAAGCCTCTTATACATCGGCCGGTTAAAATCCATGCCGGACTGCTTATCTATGTAAATATTCCTCCTCGGCACATTTACGCCTGCCATGGCGATCAACTGCCTGTGTTCATTCTGGTCACGCGAGCTCACACGTACGTATGCGTATACATTACCCATTCTTCTTTCCTCCTAAGTAAAATTCTATTCTGCGGTTTGCTTCCCTCGTCCCGCAGCCGTTTCGCTTCTCCGAACCGTCGCGCTGTCTCCATCCGGGCAAACCATCCTTTATCATAAAACATACTTTCTTTTTCTCCAATATCCGACAAATCCGCGATATATCATTCTTTTTATATTTTTTCTTGTATTACATACCTTAACACAACGGATACGAACATTTTTTATATGTATAAATGGGTAAAATGGATAGATATTACAAAAAATAAGAGTAAATAGATAGGTATCTGCGCTGCGGCGCATGTTCGAGGCAGCGTAAAGTATTTCTTTGCCGGGGAAAAATGCCCATTCACAGATCAAAAAGAACCGCAGATGAAGTTCCCTTCACCTGCGGTTCTTTTATTCCCTGTACCGTCTTACTGCAGCCATCCGGCCGCAGTCCTCATCTGACAGCTTACTTATAATTCACGATCTTCCCAAAGTCCTCCTTCAGGGAAGCGCCGCCTACCAGGCCGCCGTCGATGTCCGGCTGTGCGAACAGCTCGGGCGCGGAAGCGCCGGATACGGATCCGCCGTACTGGATGCGGATGGCCTCCGCCGTGGCATCGTCATAGATCTCGCCGATGCATGCGCGGATCGCGCCGCATACTTCCTCGGCCTGCTCGGTGGTCGCCACCTTGCCGGTGCCGATGGCCCAGATCGGCTCATAGGCGATCACAGCCGTCTTTGCCTGTTCCGGCGTCACATTCAGGAAGGCGATCTTGATCTGCTGGCGGATCCAGTCAATCGTGATCCCCTGCTCTCTCTGCGTGAGGGACTCGCCGCAGCAGATGATCGGCGTCAGGCCGTGCTCAAATGCCTTTAATACCTTTTTGTTGACCGTCTCGTCTGTCTCCGCGAAATACTCTCTTCTCTCAGAATGGCCGATAATCACGTATTTCACGCCTGCGTCCACCAGCATGTTCGGGGAAATCTCGCCTGTAAACGCGCCCTTTTCCTCAAAATACATGTTCTCAGCGCCCACGGCGATATTCGTTCCCCTGCAGGCTTCCACAACGGGAATGATATCAATGGCCGGCACGCAGAATACGACGTCCGACTCTTCTGTCACCACCAGTGGTTTTAATGTATTTACCAGCTTTACCGCCTCGGAGGGCGTCATATTCATCTTCCAGTTGCCGGCGATAATCTTTCTTCTTGCCATCTTGCAATTCTCCTCTTTTCATGATTCGCAGCCATTTATATTACATCTGGGCTGTTCCTATGTTTTTTTATTTATCGTTCGCAGCCGCCACGCCCGGAAGCTCCTTGCCCTCTAAGAATTCAAGGGAAGCTCCGCCGCCCGTGGAAATGTGGGTCATCTTGTCGCCAAAGCCGAGCTGGTTGACAGCCGCCGCGGAATCTCCGCCGCCGATGATGGTCGTCGCTTCTGTCTCTGCCAGGGACTCTGCCACTGCGATGGTTCCCTTTGCCAGGGTCGGGTTCTCAAATACGCCCATGGGGCCGTTCCAGACAACGGTTTTCGCGGATTTCACCGCCTCCGCGTAGAGCTTTGCCGTCTCGGTTCCGATATCCAGGCCCTCCATGTCGGCCGGGATCGCGTCAGAGGAAACAACCGATACCTCGATGGGCCCGTCGATGGGGCTCGGGAAGGAAGCGGCGATGGTGGTGTCAATGGGAAGAAGAAGCTTTTTGCCGAGCTTTTCCGCCTTTTCCATCATCTCCTTGCAGTAGTCAAGCTTCGTATCGTCAACCAGGGACTTTCCGATCTCCTTGCCCTGCGCCTTTAAGAAGGTAAACGCCATGCCGCCGCCGATGATCAGCGTGTCGCATTTCTCCAGAAGATTGGAGATCACATTCAGCTTATCCGCAACCTTGGCGCCGCCTAAGATGGCCACAAACGGGCGCACCGGGTTGTTGACCGCATTTCCGAGGAAATCGATCTCCTTCTGCATCAGATAGCCCACAACCGCGGTGTCCACATACTGTGTCACGCCTACATTTGAACAGTGCGCCCGGTGCGCGGTTCCGAAGGCGTCGTTTACATACACCTCGCAGAGAGAGGCCAGCTCCTTGCTGAACGCCTCGCCGTTCTTCGTCTCCTCTGCCCTGTAGCGCGTATTTTCCAGTAAAATAACCTCGCCGTCCTTCATCTCCTGAACCGCTGCCTTCGCGTTCGGGCCTACCACCTCGGGATCTGCCGCAAATTTCACTTCCTGGCCCAGAAGCTCTGTCAGGCGCGCAGCCACCGGCGCGAGGGACAGCTCCGGCTTCGGCTCTCCCTTGGGTTTGCCCAGATGCGAGCACAAAATCACCCGGCCGCCGTCCGTTACCAGCTTCTTAATCGTCGGAAGCGCGGCCACAAGGCGGTTCTCATCCGTGATCTTTCCATCCTTTAACGGTACGTTGAAATCGCAGCGCACCAGAACTCTTTTACCCTTAACATTGATATCGTCAACTGACTTTTTATTCAGCATGGGAATCGCTCCTTTCCTCTGTCGCTGTGCCCGCCCTCACGCAGGCCGGGCGCAGCAGGCTTTCATTTCCATAAAAATGAGCCCGGCCCTGCGGACCGGACCCATCTTGAATCCTCAGAAACCTGCCCCGCAAAACGCCCGCGCGCCCTGCGCAGGCTGTCACGGGGCTGTCCCTGTCTTTCTTATGCTAACTCTGCAAAGTATTTGATTGTGCGAACCATCTGGCTTGTGTAGGAATTCTCGTTGTCATACCATGAAACAACCTGCACCTGGAATAAATCGTCGCCAATCGCGGAAACCATGGTCTGTGTCGCATCGAATAAGGAACCGTAACGGATACCTACGATGTCGGAGGAAACGATCTCGTCCTCATTGTAGCCAAAGGACTCGGTAGCGGCCGCCTTCATGGCTGCGTTGATAGCTTCCTTGGTCACGTCCGCCTTCTTCACAACTGCGGTTAAGATCGTGGTGGAACCGGTCGGAACCGGAACACGCTGCGCGGCGCCGATGAGCTTGCCGTTTAATTCCGGGATAACCAGGCCGATCGCCTTGGCAGCTCCTGTGGAGTTCGGAACGATGTTCACAGCGCCGGCTCTCGCTCTTCTCAGATCGCCTTTTCTGTGCGGGCCGTCCAGGATCATCTGATCGCCTGTGTAAGCGTGGATGGTAGCCATGATACCGGACTGGATCGGAGCATAGTCGTTGAGCGCTTTCGCCATCGGGGCAAGGCAGTTCGTCGTGCAGGACGCGGCGGAAATGATCTTGTCATCCGGTGTCAGCGTATTGTGGTTTACATTAAATACGATCGTCGGCAGGTCGTTTCCGGCCGGAGCGGAAATAACCACCTTCTTAGCGCCTGCGTCGATGTGCGCCTGCGCCTTGGCCTTGGATGTGTAGAATCCGGTGCACTCTAATACAACGTCCACGCCGATCTCTCCCCACGGAAGCTCAGCGGCGTTCGCTTTTGCATAGATCGTGATCTTCTTGCCGTCAACCACGATGTTATCCTCGCCGGCCTCTACCGTATGACCCTCGTATCTGCCCTGTGCGGAATCATACTTTAAAAGGTGCGCCAGCATAGCCGGGTTCGTTAAGTCGTTGATTGCCACTACCTCGTAGCCCTCAGCGCCAAACATCTGTCTGAATGCCAGACGGCCGATACGGCCAAAACCATTGATTGCAACTTTTACTGCCATGACTTCATTCCTCCTAAGAATTTTTGATTCATGATTGTTAAATATTAATCAACCCTACTCTGTATTGTAACCAATTACTGTCAAAATAGCAAGGGTTTTTTTGTATTTTTTTCCGTTCCGGATACTGTTTTGGTAACAGTTCAGATAGGTCTGCGCAATGCTTGCGCTGGCCGTACGAAAACGTAGCGGCAGCAGGCGTCTGCCCCATCGCGAAGCGATTTTCATGGGCAGATGCCGTAACAGTTCAGGTTGCCTGAACTGTTACCTGTTTTGTAACAGTTCAGATAGGTCTGCGCACCTGCTGCGCTGGCCGTACGAAAACGCGGCGGCAGCAGGCATCCGCCCCATCGCGAAGCGATTTTCATGTCCAGATGCCGTAACAGTTCAGATTGTCTGAACGGTTACGCTGTTTTTTCTTGCGCATTCCCCCGTTTTTTTATATAATTTTCTAAAATCCCTCTTACCCTGTCCACAGATGATCCCCCGGAGGTGTGCCATGACCCAGGCCCGCGCCCAGACCGCGCTTGAACGAACGCTGTACCATTTCTTTTTGTTTTTATCCGCCTTTATGATCCTCCTCTCCCTCGCGAGCACGCTGTATTTTGACATCAACCGCGAGCGCAGGGACATGGATCGCGTGATAAGCGGCGCGGCCGCCTATATTGCCTCCATGCCTGAGGTCGCCGCCATGCTGGAGGACGGCTACCCGGGCCAGGAGGCCGCCGCGCACCTTGACTCCTTAAGCGCGACGATCCCGGATATCAGCGTGATCGTCATCTGCGACAGCCGCGGCCTGCGCTTTTACCACACAGACCGGCTGAAAACGGGCGAAACGTTCGTGGACGGCGACGAGGCAGCCATACTGGCCGGTTCCGAGCCTTATATTTCCACAGGCTACGGCACAAAGGGCTCCCAGCGCCGGGCCTTTCACGCGATACAGGGCGGGGACGGCCAAATCATCGGCTTTGTCATGGCCTCGGTTTTCACCTCCGCAATTTCGGCCAGACGCCATGTGATCCTTCTGGTCCATGCCGCGATTTTCCTGTTCATGATTGCCGTCAGCATATTTCTCGCCGGCGCATCCATGCGGCTTTTGCGCAAATCGCTCAGGGGCTTTGATCCAGAGGAGCTGATCCGCCTCTATACCAGGCAGGACGAGGTCATGAATTCCATTGACGAGGGCCTCATCGCCACAGATACGCACGGCCGTATCCTGTTTTCCAACCAAAAGGCGGCGGAGCTGTTTTCGCCGGAGGGAGGCTCGCTTTCCGGACGCCGGATCCGCGATCTTTACCCCGGCTCGCGCTTTGATCATGTGGCGTCCGCCGGGGAGGCCATCCTGCGCCGCTCCTGGTCCCTTAGCGGCCATACCGTCCTGATCGACGAGATTCCCGTGCGCGATCAGGAAAGCCGCGCGGTACGCGGAACACTGGTCGTTATCGCGGACCGCACGGAGCTCATGAGGCTGTCCGATGATCTGTTCGGCGCGCGCAGCATGCTGGACACGCTGCGCGCCTTTAATCACGAGTTTTTAAATAAGCTTCATGTGATTCTCGGATACCTACAGACAGGGGAAATCAGCCGGGCCATTGATTTCATCTCCAACAGCACCCTGGTCACGAGCCGTTCGGTCCGCGAGACGGCGGATCGCATCCGGGAGACGCGGATCTGCGCCCTGGTCATCGGAAAAATGATGCACGCCGCCGAGCTCGGCATCCGCTTAAGCGTCGCCCCGGACAGCTCCTGCCTGGAGCGGGATCTCATTCTCCCCGTAGACGCCTGCATTACCATCATCGGAAATCTCCTCGAAAACGCCATTGAAGAGCTGAGCGCAGGAGGAGACGGGGACGCGGCGGCGCAGGCAGGCGGGCCGGAAAGCGCCAGTCCGGAAAACGGCGGGCCCGGAAAAGAAATTATCCTTGGCCTGTACAGCCAGCCGGGCTGCTTTATGATCACCTGTGAGGACACAGGGCGCGGGATCGCCCCCGGGATTCTCCCGCATATTTATGAAAAAGGCGTTTCCTCCAAAGGAGAAAACCGGGGAACCGGCCTTTTTCTCATCCGACAGCTTGTGACGCAGTATCACGGCGATATCACGATCGACACAGAACCCGGCGAGGGCGCGTGCTTTACCCTCGCTTTTACCGGAAAGGAGGGCGCAGATGTACCAGGTAATTATCATTGAGGATGACCCCATGGTCGCTTCCATCAACCGCAGATATGTGGAAAGCCTGCCGGGCTTTGGCGTCGCCGCGGTCTTTAAAAACGGCGGGGACGCGCTTAGATACTTAAAAGACAGCGACGCGGATCTCATTATCCTTGATTATTATACCCCTCTTATGAACGGGGACGAATTCATTGACCAGCTCCACGCCATGGGCAAAACGCCGTCTGTGATTATGGTCACCTCCGCCTCCGACACGGATATCGTGCAAAAGCTCCTGTCCAGAGGCGTGGTGGACTATCTGGTAAAGCCCTTTGAATTTGGGCGCTTTAAAACCGCTTTAGAGCGCTTTTCCGCCCTTTTTGAAAAGCTCCGGCATACCCGCGAAACGATGGGGCAGCAGGAGATCGACTCGCTTCTCTGCCTCCAGGGCTCTCCCGGCGCCTCCCGTCCCCAGCTTGCCAAGGGGCTGAATGAAGCCACGCTTTCCAGAATACGGGAATTTCTCATCGAAAATCCCGGGGCGGGTTATTCCAGCGAGCAGATCGCGGAGCAGGTGCATTTATCGAGAATTACGATCCGCCGGTATATGAATTACATGGTTGAAACCGGGGAGCTGAAAAGCAGCATCGATTACCGGACCGGCGGCAGGCCCTCGATACGGTATCAGTGGGTGGGATAACTATCGATACAAGTATTATAGAAAACGAAAAGCGGTCTGAAATTTCAACCCTTCTTTCGGCCCTGGCTTTCTTCATTCCGCTATTGTAATCAATTTGTGCCGTCTCACGCATATTATACAACCGGACCACTTCCTTATCGTTAGCCAGAAATACCATCTTTTCATTTTACCACTGGCTGACGGCATACCCGTCATACCATAAAAAGGGCCGCCCAACCGGCAGCCCCGCGTGTACGTATACAGTTCCCCGCAGCCGTTCAGGAATCCCAAACGGCTGCTCATATGGCAGTCTCCCGCCCTATTCCAGATAATCCAGCGCATCCACCGGCTTATCCTCATGCTTTAATTCAAAATACACATTTGTCCCTTCAACCGAATAATACTTCGTGGGCTCTGACACATAGCCGATCTTGCTTCCCTGGGACACATACTGATTTTTGGCCACCTGAATATCCTTGAGCTGGCCGCATACGGCCGTGTATTCTCCGCCAAGATCCAGTACCACAAAGTTCCCGATCTCCTCATTTGCGCCTACCTCGAGCACCATCGCGTCAGCCGGAGCGCTCACAGGATCGCTGACCTCGCCCTGGATAATCAGGGCCGGATTGCATTTGTACTGATCCAGGGTGGGGAAATAAGTAGTGGTTTCCATGCTGAAATCCAGAATCACATTTCCTCTGACCGGCCAGCCGAGCTTATCCGCGCCGTTGTAGTTTAACGGAACAGCCCTGGAAGCGTTTGCCTTCTCGGCCCGCTCCGCGCCCGTCTCTTTTGTGGCAGCGGCTTTATTCTCTGTGGAATAATCCGCGTCGGAGCTCCCGGCAGCCTTGGCCGTCCCGGCCTGCGCCTCCTTCGTCTCCTTTTCTTTTTCCTTTTCCGGCAAAACGGCGGCCGGCGGCTCTTTTGCAAGAAGTCCCTGTGTCTCCGGAACCTCCAGGTAGGGATTCTGATCATTTTGGGGATTGCCCCTGCGAATCCTTACCGCTCCTGCTGCCGCAACAATAGTCAGCAGGCCCAGCACCATCATGACAAGGAGCAGTTTGTCCTTGAACAGTTGATTGATTTTGTTTTTCACGTTTATCACCTCGGTAATAGTCTTACCCTGCCGAGGTTTTTTATTCAGAAACAATCACAATATTTTTATAATAAAATCCCAGGATATCCTCTGCCTTCCAGCCCTCTTTCGCCTTCCGCTCCGCCCCGTACTGATCAAGACCGAAACCATGCCCGATCCCCTTTGTCGTGCAGCGGATCTTCCCCTCCGCTTCCTCAAATCGGTAGGCGGGCGAAGGAAGGCCCAGCGCGTAGCGCACCTCGTCGCCTGTGTAGCTCTTGTCTCCCACCTGGATGGACTCCACATAGCCGGCGCTGTCCTTTTGTATGATCTGGATCCGCTCAAATACCTCCTCCGGCGCGACGCCCGGCGGATCCGGCATGGCGTTCAGACGCCCCGCCAGCTCCTCCCTTGTAAAAAGGAAGATACCCATAAAGTTTTCCCCCTGCAGATCATCCGGCTCCTTAACAGACGCCAGATAGGGGTGCAGCCCGTCTCCGGCCCTCGTCCCGCCGGCGCTTAAGCGGTGAAACAGGGGATCAATGTATTCGCCCTGACAGCGGATCACCTGCCCGGCGGTCTCCTGCACCGCGCTCCTGAGCCTCTTATAGTTTTCCAGATACCGCTCCCGCCCCCACATGGCCTCCATCTGCCCCTGTTCCAGATAGTCCATGTCCAGGGCAGATTCCGCGATCGTCTCCTTTCCCT
Organism: Otoolea muris; assembly: GCF_943193115.1. Taxonomy (NCBI): domain Bacteria; kingdom Bacillati; phylum Bacillota; class Clostridia; order Lachnospirales; family Lachnospiraceae; genus Otoolea; species Otoolea muris. The sequence continues at coordinate 77,292 of NZ_CALPCY010000008.1, read as the reverse complement.
CCATCTGCCGGCAGAGCGCCGTCCGGGCCGCGATGGCCTGGGCCTTGAGGGCCTCCATCTCATAATCGGCCGGGATCTGCACGGCCAGAATCCCGATCAGATACTCCTCGCGCTCAATCGAACGCGAGGCCCCGTCCCGGTCCAGGAGAATGGTCTTACCGCTCTGCGAAATCCGCGTTGTGCTTCCCTCCACACGGCCTGTCCACGACAGGGTTGTGATATATGGGATCAGAAGGGCCAGAAGGCATATGGCTGCTGTTTTACGCATAAACATGACTCCGTTCTATAGAATGATGGTTTTATGTGATACCATTCTATGACGGAGCCATGAATCTTATTCGTTTATCCTATTGTAATCCCATCCAGCTTCCACACAGGCAGCCACCCCCGTTTCAGCCGTATCGTCCCTTCAAAGCTCCTGCGCTCCACCGGTGTCAGCGCTTCATTTCCCTTTTCCAGATAAAAATCCACCTCTGCCCTGTAGCGGAACGAAACCGTCTTTCCCTGCCCCGCGCCTTCCTCCGCACGGTCAGATCCGCCCGCCTCTTCGCTCTCCGTAAGCTCCACGGACACGACGCTTGTGCGCTCCACCGCAGCCTTCATTTCCTGGAACAACAGGATATGGGGAATCCCGACGCCCGAAAGCGCTTCTCTCCCGGCGGCGGTCGCGCGCCGGCCCCAGCGGACCTCATAGATTTCCGCCAGATCCGCCTGTGAGAGCTCCCGGAGCATGGGAGCGCGGTTTGCCTTATAGAGCTCGGTTATCATCTCCCGCCCCTGCCGGACAGCGGACAGGCAGTGCCAGATGAGGCAGGCGGCGGCGATGAGGAACGCGCAGGCGGCGATGCACACGGGCACGGAAGCAGGAAGGCCGCCCGGCCCTCCCATGCCGCTCCCCCGCCGTTTTATCCATCTCATATCAGTTTAACTCAACCTTTACCTTTTTTAAATGCCAGATATCGCGCACATACTCCTCGATCGTGCGGTCTGAGGAGAATTTGCCGGCGCAGGCCACATTGAGCAGCGCGGCCTTTGCCCACCACTTCTCGTCGCGGTAAGCGGCCTCCACCTTTTTCTGGGCCTCTGCATACGCCCGGAAATCCTTGAGGATAAAGTACATATCCGCCTTTGAGCTGCTCTGTGTATTTAGCAGCGAGTTGTAGATATCGCGGAACAGCTCCGGATCCTGCGGCGCGTAGTAGCCGTTGATGAGCTGCATCAGCACGCGGCGGATATCCTGATCCGTGTTAAAGATCTCGACCGGATTGTAGCCGCCGTGATTCTCGTACTGGATCACCTCGTCTGAGGACAGTCCGAAGATGAAGGCGTTCTCCTCTCCCACTTCTTCCACGATCTCCACGTTCGCGCCGTCCATGGTGCCCAGGGTCAGCGCGCCGTTGAGCATGAATTTCATGTTTCCGGTGCCGGACGCCTCCTTGCTGGCAGTGGAAATCTGCTCGCTGACGTCTGCGGCTGCGAAAATCATCTCCGCATTCGATACCTTGTAATCCTCGATGAATACGACCCGGATCTTGCCGCCGATGGATTTGTCACTGTTGATCACATCCGCCACGGCGTTGATGAGCTTAATGGTTTTCTTGGCGATCTGGTAGCCGGCGGCTGCCTTGGCGCCGAAAATAAAGGTCCTGGGAACCATATCCATGTTCGGGTTGTCTTTTAACTGGTTGTAGAGGAACATCACATGCAGGATATTCAGGAGCTGGCGCTTGTACTCATGCAGGCGCTTAACCTGTACATCAAAGATCGAGCGCGGATCCACGTCGATCCCGTTGTGCTCCTTGATGTATTTTGCAAGACGCAGCTTATTCTGGTATTTGATGTTCATAAATTCCTGCTGGCATTTTTCGTCACCCGCGTAGATGGCCAGCTTATGCAAATGCGTAAGATCCGTGATCCACTCGTCGCCGATCTTGTCTGTCACCCAGCCGGCCAGAAGCGGGTTTCCATGGAGCAGGAAACGCCGCTGGGTAATGCCGTTTGTCTTATTGTTAAATTTCTCCGGCATCATCTCATAGAAATCCTTTAATTCCTGCTTTTTTAGGATCTCGGTGTGCAGCCTTGCCACGCCGTTGACGGAGTAGCCGGCCACAATCGCCAGGTGCGCCATCTTAACCTGTCCGTCGAAGATGATAGCCATCTTGCGGATCTTCTCGTAATCGTTCGGATACTTCTCCTGAACCTCCATCAGGAAGCGGCGGTTTATCTCCTCCACGATCTGGTAAATACGCGGAAGCAGCCTTGAGAAGAGCTCGATCGGCCATTTCTCCAGAGCCTCTGCCATGATCGTGTGGTTCGTATAGGCGCAGGTCTTGGTCGTAATCTCCCAGGCCTCCTCCCAGTTTAAGCCCTCCTCGTCCAGAAGGATGCGCATCAGCTCCGCCACGGCGACGGTCGGGTGCGTATCATTCATCTGGAACGTCACCTTCTCCGGGAGCTTATGGATATCGCTGTTATTCTCGCGGAACTTCTTAAGCGCCACCTGGAGGCTGGCGGAGATGAAGAAATACTGCTGTTTTAAGCGCAGCTCCTTGCCGGCATAGTGGTTGTCATTGGGGTAAAGCACCTCCACCAGGTTCTTGGCCAGGTTTTCCTGCTCCACGGCCTGCTGGTAATTTCCCTTGTCAAAGGCGGCCAGGCTGAAGGTGTTGACCGGCTGCGCGTCCCAGATGCGCAGGGTGTTGACCACATTGTTTTGGTAGCCCACGATCGGCATGTCATACGGCACAGCCATCACGGACTGGTAGCCCTCCTGCACAAAGACGTTGCGCTGTCCGTCCTGCACGGTCTTTACATAGCCGCCGAATTTTACCTCGCTGGCGTATTCGGGGCGGCGCAGCTCAAAGGGATAGCCGTGCTTTAACCACTCGTCCGGAACCTCGATCTGGTAGCCGTTCTCGATCTTCTGCTTAAACATGCCGTAATGGTAGCGGATGCCGCAGCCGTAAGCCGGATAGCCGAGCGTGGCCAGGGAATCCAGGAAACAGGCCGCCAGACGGCCGAGTCCGCCGTTTCCAAGAGCGGGATCCGGCTCCTCGTCCTCGATCGCGGTCAAATCAAAGCCGAGATCGTCGAGAGCCTCCTTAAATTCCTTCCACACGCCTAAGTTTATCATATTGTTGCCCAGAGCGCGGCCCATCAGGAATTCCATGGACAGGTAGTACACCTTTTTCACATTTGACTCGTCGTACGTCTTCTGCGTGGCAATCCAGCGGTCAATGACCACATCCTTTACCGCGTAAGCCGCGGCCTGGTACACCTGCTGCGGCGTAGCCTCGTCGATCGTCCGGCGGAACTGGCTCTTTACATTGTCAATAATGCTCTGCTTAATCGCTTCCTTATTAAATCCTTTCATGTTCTCCTCCTCAACCTATCTTTTCCACACCCAGCGTAACGGTCTCCCCGTTGATATTCCATTCCTTCACGTATCCGCCTGTCCGGCCGGACTCGATCCCGTCCGCCATGACCTCGCCCATGATCTCTTCGGCGCGGCCGTTTAAGATCGCCTCGATCTTCTCATTTCCCTGGTGGTATAAGCGGATATGATCCATGACCTCAAAGCCGGCCTCCTTGCGCATGGTCTGTACCTTGCTGATGATCTCGCGCACAAAGCCCTCTTCGAGAAGCTCCGGCGTCAGATTTGTATCCAGCACCACCGTCACGGTATTATCGCCCTCAGACACAAAGCCCTCCACCTGGGCGGCGTCGATCAGGAGATCGTCTCTTGTCAGCTCCACCGGCGTCCCGCCGAAATCAAAGGACAGCTTCCCCTCCTGACCCAGGGTGTCCATAGCCGCATTTCCGTCAATCCCTGCCAGGGCCTTGCGGATATTTCCAAGCTGCTTGCCGTATTTCGGCCCCACCGTCTTAAGCTGCGGCTTGAAGCTGTAGGACGTGAACGCGCGCACGTCGTCCGTGAACTCCACGCTCTTGACATTCAGCTCATCCTCAATGATCGCCTGATAAAAGGCCGGGAGAGCTTCCTCTGCCTTTACAAACATGCGGCCAATCGGCTGGCGGTTCTTAATATTCGCCATATTTCTCGCCGCGCGGCCCAGCGTCACGATCTTTAACACCTCGTCCATGCGCGCCTCAAGCTCTTTGTCAACCGCCGCCTCGTCCGCTGCGGGGAAGTCGCACAGGTGGATGCTCTCCGGCGCGGTTTTGTCGATGCTTCTCACCAGGTTCTGGTAAATGTCCTCTGTCATAAACGGGATCATGGGCGCCGCCGCCTTGCAGACCGTTACCAGGGCCGTGTAGAGCGTCATGTAGGCGTTTATCTTATCCTGCTCCATGCCCTTTGCCCAGAAGCGCGCGCGGCTCCTTCTGACATACCAGTTGCTCATGTCGTCCACAAAGCCCTGCAGGGCCCTCGCTGCCTCGGGGATCCGGTACTCTCCCAGGCAGCTATCCACCTCTTTTACCAGGGTATTCAGCCTTGATAAAAGCCATTTATCCATAACCGCGAGCTTTTCATACTCCAGCTTATAGTTTGTCGCGTCAAAGCCGTCGATATTCGCGTAGAGCACAAAGAACGCGTATGTGTTCCAGAGCGTGCCCATGAACTTGCGCTGGCCCTCGGTCACCGCCTTCCCGTGGAAGCGGTTCGGCAGCCACGGCGCGCTGTTGACGTAAAAATACCAGCGGATCGCATCCGCCCCGTACGTTTTAAGCGCGTCAAAGGGATCCACGGCATTCCCTTTGGATTTGCTCATCTTCTGCCCGTTCTCATCCTGCACATGGCCCAGGACGATCACGTTTTTATAAGGCGCTTTATTAAACAGGAGCGTGGAAATGGCCAGCAGGGAATAGAACCATCCTCTCGTCTGATCCACGGCCTCGGAGATAAAGTCGGCCGGGAACTGCGCCTCAAACAGCTCTTTATTTTCAAACGGATAGTGGTGCTGCGCAAACGGCATCGCGCCGGAGTCGAACCAGCAGTCAATCACCTCCGGCACGCGGCGCATCACGCCCCCGCATTTCGGGCAGCGGATGGTTACCGCATCGATATACGGCCGGTGCAGCTCGATCTCGTCCGGGCAGTCGTCAGACATGCTCTTTAATTCCTCAATGCCGCCGATCGAATGCTGATGGCCGCACGCGCACTCCCAGATGTTTAAGGGCGTGCCCCAGTAACGGTTGCGGCTCACGCCCCAGTCCTGCACATTCTCCAGCCAGTCCCCGAAGCGCCCTTTGCCGATGCTCTCCGGAATCCAGTTGATGGTGTTATTGTTGCGGATCAAGCCCTCCTTCACGGCCGTCATTTTGATAAACCACGACTCGCGCGCGTAATAGATCAGCGGCGTGTCGCAGCGCCAGCAATGGGGATAGCTGTGCTCAAATACAGGCGCGGAGAATAAAAGGCCCTTTTCATCAAGGCTCTTTAAGATCATGGGATCCGCCTTTTTACAGAACACGCCGGCCCACGGCGTCTCCTGCGTCATCTCGCCTTTCGCATCCACAAGCTGCACAAACGGCAGATCGTAGCTGCGGCCCACCTTCGCGTCATCCTCGCCGAACGCCGGGGCGATGTGGACAACGCCGGTGCCGTCCGTGAGCGTGACATAGCTGTCGCATGTCACAAAATACGCCTTCTTGTTCTGCTTTCTGCACAGATCCACGGCGCAGTCAAATAACGGCTCATATTCCTTATATTCCAGATCGCGTCCGGTAAAGCGCTCCAGCACCTCATACGCGCCCTCGCCCAGGACCGCGCCGCACAGCGCCTCGGCCATGTAGTAGATCCGGCCCGCTTCCGCTTCATTTACATCCTTTACCTGAGCCTTTACATACGCCTCGTCCGGGTTTACGCACAGCGCCACGTTGGAAGGCAGCGTCCACGGCGTCGTCGTCCAGGCCAGGATATGCGCATCCTCGCCCTTTACCTTAAAGCGCGCGATGGCCGAGCGCTCCTTCACGTCCTTGTACCCCTGCGCCACCTCATGGCTGGAGAGCGGCGTCCCGCAGCGCGGGCAGTAGGGGACGATCTTAAAGCCCTTGTAGAGAAGGCCCCTGTCCCAGATCTGCTTTAAGGCCCACCACTCGGACTCGATGAACGAATTGTGGTATGTCACATAAGGATCGTCCATATCGGCCCAAAAGCCAACCGTACCGGAGAAATCCTCCCACATGCCCTTATATTTCCACACGCTCTCCTTGCAGTGCTCGATGAACGGCTCAAGCCCGTACTCCTCAATCTGCTCCTTGCCGTCCAGCCCCAAAAGCTTTTCCACCTCCAGCTCCACCGGAAGCCCGTGGGTATCCCACCCGGCCTTTCTCGGGACCATATATCCCTTCATCGTGCGGTATCTGGGGATCATGTCCTTGATGACGCGGGTCAGCACATGGCCGATATGGGGTTTTCCGTTGGCGGTCGGAGGTCCGTCGTAAAAAGTATACGCCGGGCCGTCCTTTCGGCTCTCCATACTCTTTTCAAAAATCCGGTTTTCCTTCCAAAATGCCTCGACGTTTTTTTCCCGTTCCACAAAATTCAGGTCTGCAGAAACCTTTGTATACATGCTATCTCCTCCTGATACAAAATTCCTGATACAAAAAAAGCCCCATCCGTAACAGGACAGGAGCCTTCTCGCATTTACCACCTATTACTGCATACAAGACGCGGGCTCTGCCCGATCAATATGCGCTCCTGATAACGGGGGATGCCGCCGGAGCCTACTTGCATATGCGTTCGGTCCGGAACTCCGGAGTGATCTTCATAACCGCACGACTGGCAGCGGGCTCTCACCGTCCCCGCCTCGCTTTGGCGTTTGTTTCGGAAATTACTGTCTCCTTCATTGTCTTTTTCCGCTTATCATTGTATCTATTTTCCAGCGGGTTGTCAAGAGTCAGGTTTTGGTTTGGGCCGGTTTTGGCGGCGGTTTCGGTCTTCCTCTCCCTTAACAGGCGGATGATATTGTTAATACTTTGTCATTCTTTTGCCTTTTCTCCTGTTTAATGGTATAATGTAACTATTTAACGGACTGATTCGGCCCGGATTACCGGAAATATCACCAATGCAGGCAGCGGGCCGTAAACGGATGACCTCTTAAGGAGGCGCACAAGGAGAATATCATGTACCAGAGAAATCTTACCTTACTGACCGACCTGTATGAACTGACCATGATGCAGGGCTATTTCAAGGAAAAGTATGCCAATGAAACCGTGGTTTTTGACGCCTTTTACCGCAGCAACCCGGACGGGAGCGCGTATTCGATCTGCGCGGGGCTGGAGCAGGTGGCGGATTATATTAAAAATCTCCACTTTGAACTCGCCGATGTCGAATATTTGCAGCGCACCGGATTATTTGACAGGGATTTTCTTGATTATCTGCTCCATTTTAAATTTTCGGGCGATATCTATGCCATTCCGGAGGGAACGGTTGTATTTCCCCGCGAACCGCTGATCAAGGTGATCGCGCCGATTATGGAGGCGCAGCTTGTCGAGACGGCGATCCTCAATATTCTGAACCATCAGAGCCTGATTGCCACCAAGACCTCGCGCATTGTCTATGCGGCGCGCGGCGACGGAATCATGGAATTCGGCCTGCGCCGCGCCCAGGGACCGGACGCGGGGATCTACGGGGCCAGGGCGGCGATGATCGCCGGCTGTATCGGCACCTCCAACGTGCTGGCCGGGCAGCTTTTTAATGTTCCCGTCAGGGGGACGCACGCGCATAGCTGGATTATGAGCTTTCCGGATGAACTGACCGCGTTCCGCACCTATGCGAAGCTCTACCCCACGGCCTGTATCCTGCTTGTGGATACGTATGATACGCTCGATTCCGGCGTCCCGAATGCCATAAAGGTGTTTAAGGAAATGCGCGGGGCCGGGATCCCCCTTACCTCCTACGGGATACGCTTAGACAGCGGCGACCTGGCCTATCTCTCCAAAAAGGCGCGGCAGATGCTCGATGAGGCGGGCTTTCCTGACGCTGTCATTTCCGCGTCAAATGATCTGGACGAGTACCTGATCGACAGCCTGAAAATTCAGGGAGCGACGATCACCTCCTGGGGCGTGGGGACCAACTTAATCACCTCCAAAAACTGCCCTTCTTTTGGCGGCGTCTACAAGCTGGCGGCGATCAAGGACAAAAAGAGCGGGAAATTTATTCCGAAAATTAAATTATCAGAAAATTCAGAGAAGGTAACGAACCCGGGCAATAAGACGATCCAGCGGATCTATGACCGCAAGACTGGGAAAATTATTGCCGATCTGATCTGCCTTGCGGACGAGATCTTTAATGAGGGAAATTCTCTGCTGCTCTTTGACCCTGTCGAGACCTGGAAAAAGACGCATTTAACGCCCGGCTCCTACCGGATGCGCGAGCTGCTCGTGCCTGTCTTCCTGGAAGGCCGGCGCGTGTACGAGTCCCCGCGCGTTATGGACATCCGCGATTACTGCAAACGGGAGCTGGATACGCTGTGGGACGAATCCCGCCGCCTTGTCAATCCGCATGAAGTCCATGTGGATCTGTCGAATGAGCTGTGGCATATGAAAAATCAGCTTTTGGACAGTTATCATTTTGAAGAATGAGCCGGGCGGCGTTTGTGGCGCTCCTGCTTTTAGGCAATATTTTACACGCAGGAGGAACCGGGCAGCCGCCGTATATTTCCTCCCCTGCCGCAATCTGTCTTAACCCCGCCCCCGCAGAGGAAGCTGATTTGCTTCCCTGGGAGAACGGGGATGCCGTCCGTCCGGCTCAGGATATGCATGCCTTTCCTATTTCAGCCGGAAACGGCGGCGGAAACCTTTTTGTTGTGATGAAAGCAAAGCCAATCCCGGGTACTGAAAGCATGCTGGAAGCGCAGGGGCATCCTCTGGATATATATATCTATCAGAACGATGGAGAAATCCGGCTGATCCAGCAAATCCAAACTACAGCGAACTATGATTATTTCCAATCCGTACAGCTTGCGGATGTGGATTTTGACGGAGATATGGATTTTTACTGGCCCTCCTCGAAAGGTAACGCCTCATATTCCGGTGTCTATTGGATTTGGGATGAGGGAAGCCGCCAGTTTATATCGGATCCCTACCATCTGGATCGGCTTTCACACCCCTCATTTGACGCAGAACGCCGTCTGATTCGGTCAGATTATGTTATCAACTGGCAGGCAGGAGCGACGGACTATTGGAAATATGAGGACGGGAACTTAATATGCATCCGTTCGATCTGCGCTCACTATCCGGACGAGCCGGCCGGAACCCAGACGCTTTCCGTAACAGACTGGATTAACGGACAAAGTGTTGAAGTCTATCATGCGGAATATGCTGAGGAAGACGGAACGATGGAGGAAGAATTCGCAAATCTCATGAAATGGCACAATCTGAATTACCATGGTGAAAAAGACAGGCGCATAAAGTGGAGAAAACGGATAGTGCTGTCATAAAACCTCAACATGCCTCTGCGGCTTCTGTCGCAGAGGCATGTTTCAGATATGCTTCATCAGTATATTGTTTCCTTCAAAATGTCTGCTCTCTAATCCTGTCCAGGAAAATTTTGCATTGCCGCCCAAACAGGTTTACTCATCCCAGTTATGGTACGTCGCCTGCACATCGTCGTCCTCATCCAGAAGATCCAGAAGACGGTTCATCTTCTTAATGGCATCCTCGTCCGTAAGCTCCACCCAGTTCTGCGGGATCATCGTCACATCCGCCTGCATCATCGGGATACCTTCCTTCTCAAGCGCCTCGCGCACAGCGGAGAAATCCTCCGGGGCGGTTATAACCTCGAAGCTGTCCTCTTCCTCGGCAAAATCCTCGGCTCCGGCATCCAGCGCAAACATCATCAGTTCGTCCGGATCCATCTCGCACTCTTCCTTGTCGATCAGAATCTGACCCTTTTTATCAAACATAAAAGACACGCTTCCCTGCGCCCCGACATTGCCGCCGCCCTTGGTGAAGGCGCTGCGCACATTGGCCGCTGTGCGGTTCTTATTGTCCGTCAGAGTGTCTACAATTATCGCAACTCCATTGGGGCCGTATCCTTCGTATGTAAGGTTCTCGTAATTGACCGATCCGGCGTCGCCCGCCGCTTTCTTAATGCCCCTCTCAATGGTGTCATTCGGCATATTGTTCGCTTTCGCCTTGGCAATCACGTCCCTCAGACGGCTGTTGTTCGCCGGATCCGCGCCGCCTTCCTTCACCGCCACAGCCAGCTCGCGGCCGATTACGGTAAAGATCTTGCCCTTTGCGGCGTCGTTCTTCTCCTTTTTGTGCTTAATATTCGCAAATTTAGAATGTCCTGACATAAACGCTACTCCTCTTCCATATTCATTGATCCTTGAGGTCAAAATCTATTTTAGCACGAACGGACAAGGTTGGCAAGGACTGTTCTGGATATTCGATGCGAAATCGTTACTGTTCACGGGTAGTATTCCGCGAGGTGTTTTTTGTGAGCGAAGGTCACAGAAAACCCGAGGGCAGCAGGCGCCAAAATGGGCAGGCTGCCCATTTTGTGTGCATCATGTTGCTGTGAACTGCACAGCCGTGAACAGTAACGCGAAATCTATGCGGGGGTGCGGTTCAGGTTTGAACAGTAAATATGCAGGCCATGGCTGATCGTTGGAAAGCCGCCAGTGACAGACGCCCTCTTCTACAGCAACGCCTCCCTGACTTTTACCAGATTCTCCCTCACAGCGATATGCTGCGGGCACGCCTCCTCGCATTTTCCGCATTTCACACATGCATCCGCATGTTTTAACCCATGCTTGCCCACGAGCCATTCCTCCTGATTCTTTGCCGCTCCCTTGTCGCCGTAAAGCGTCAGATAATTCATCGCTGTAAATGATCCCGAAATCCCGATATTCACAGGACATACTTTGGCGCAGTAATTACAGGATGTACAGGGAATCAGCGGGATTTTTCCAAGCTCCTCCTGCGCGCGTTTTACAGCCTCCTCCTGTTCGGCGGTAAATCCCGTAAAGTCTCTCATGCACGCCAGATTGTCCTCCATCTGCCCGATGCTGCTCATTCCGGAGAGAACCGTGATCACGCCCTCCAGGCTCGCCGCAAAGCGGACCGCCCACGACGCTGTGGAGCTTGCGGGCTCTGCTGCCTTAAAGATTTTCTCCACGGACTCCGGAGGCGTCGCCAGCATTCCGCCTTTGACAGGCTCCATGATGATGACCGGCTTTCCATGCTTTCTTGCCGTCTCATAACACCGCCGCGACTGAACCGCCGGATTCTCCCAGTCGGCATAATTAATCTGAAGCTGGACAAATTCGATCTCCGGGTGCGCATTTAAGAGCTCCTCCAGCTCTTCCGGCGTGGAGTGGAAGGAAAAACCGACGTGTTTTATGAGGCCCTCCTTCTTTTTCTCCTGCGCCCAGTTCCACATGTCAAATTCGTCAAAATAGCGCGTCCGCCCCTCGCCCAGGTTGTGGAGCAGATAAAAATCAAAAAATCCGGCCCCTGTCCTCTCAAGCGAAACGTCAAACTGCGCGTACGCCTCTTCTTTAGTCTTACAGTTGATCCACGCGGCATTCTTGGTGGCAAGCTGGTAGCGCTCCCTCGGGCAGCGCTCAACAAGCGCCTGACGGATAGCGTCCTCGCTCCCGGCATACGCCCAGGCCGTATCGAAATAGGTAAAGCCGGCCTCTAAGAACCGATCCGTCATCTCCTTCACCTGTTCCACATCGATAGCGCCGTCTTTCTGCGGCAGACGCATCAAACCAAATCCCAGCTTCCGGATTTCCTCGCCTAAATAAGCCATATACTCTCTCCTTTTATGTAGGATGTACTCTCGGAATCTCTCTGCGCCTGCTTTTGCGGCTGATTTTCCGCCAGATGCACCCAAATTTAATCAACGTACGCTCCACGTACGCCTCATAAATTTGTGCACATCTGACAAAAAATCATCTCACAAAATCAGGCGCAGCGAGATTCCGAGAGTGCATTAGGTTTTCACGAAACGGGTTTTCGTGCCTGTGATAAGTATAACAGCTTCATCTAACTATAAGTCAAGGACTTTTTTATTCCCGCGAGCAACGAGCCAAGCGGGCATGCCTGCATGCACATTTGGCGACTGCCACGAGGGTCAAATACCCCGCTGCTCTGCAGCGCTGCAAGTTTGACGCCCCGTTGCCTGCAGCGGGGTTGTTGACTTATCATCCGCTTATTTTGACTGATAACTCTTGCTGAATGAGTGCTTCACATCAATATCCGTGAGCACGCCTTTGCTGTACTGAAAACAAACGCTGTATTCCCCATCCCTTAAATAATGAAACCGGTAATCACCCTCGTCGTCATCCAGCTCCAGATCCGGATAAAGCTCTGTCAATTCCTCCTCCGTTTTTCCGATGGGGTTAATGCCGTTTATCGTAATATTCAAATCCTTATGCGTATCATCCAGCGCATAAAATCCCAGCTCCTCGATCACACACAGGCCCACCAGCTTTTTCTCGCTGCTCTCATTTACCAGGCTCAAAGAGGCATAGGAAATACCGTCTTTTTGCAAAAAAATGGAAGAAGTCCATGATTTGTCCGGCAGCTCGACAATCATTTTCTGCACATTATCCGTGGTAAATCCATCCTCCTTCAATGAGCCCGGAGTGGACTCTCCCACCACCACAGAAACCCCGTCAATCAGCACCTCCGGAGGAGTGCCCGGATCCTTGGCGCAGCCTGATAAAAAGATAAGAGCGCCTAAACATCCGCTGAGAAACAATTGTCTGAAACCTTTCATTTTACATAACCTCCCTCTTACAAGTGTTTTTACAGGCCGGATGTTTTTTCCTGCCTGCTTTATTGTATCGGTAAGCGTGTTTTTCGTCAACAGCAAATCAAATCCGGCCGATGTTCACCCTGATGTTATAGGCTTTAGCAACGGAAAGAGGGCCATGGCTGATCGTGAGAAGGCCGCCGACAAGAGCTTCTGTCTCCGAGCGGGAGCGGGGTTCCTTATGAATATAGAAACGGATGCCGGCGGCCTTCCCGCAATTTCCCATCAACATCTTCACAACACATATCCAAAACAGCCCCGCTACCCATCCGTCTCCGCCGCCAGATTCCGCAGCCATTTCTTCTTCCTGTAACGCAGATACCCAAACACCGCCTTATAAACCTCCTCCAGCGTCACCATTGCATACACCATCCAGATCGGCTGTTTCAATACCAGTCCCCCCAGAAAAGCCATGGGAATCCCGATCAGCCATACCCCGCTGCAGTCCAGAAACAGGCACACCCGTGTATCGCCGCCGCTGCGCAGCACGCCCACGATATTGGCGTAATTAAACATCTTGCACGGCATATAGAGCGAAAACACCAGCAGGCAGCGGCTCACATCCCGCGCCACCTCCCCTGTCACACGGTATAAGGCAATCACCTGCCACCGCGTGGCGGCGCACAGGCAGGCCACGGCCACGCTCAACAAAAACTGCAGGATCAGGAAGCTCTTTGCGTCCCGCTCGGCCTGCGCAAGCTTCCCGGCGCCCATCTCATTTCCCAGGATGACGGACGCCGCCGCACTCAGGCCCTGAAACAGGACGGCCATGATGTCCTGGATGGTCGTCGCGACCGTGATGGCCGCCACCGCGCCGTTCCCCATGCGGCCATAGGCCAGGGAGTACATCGTCACGCCAAGTCCCCATACAAATTCATTGCCAATTACCGGGGCGGCGGTGACAAAAAATTTCTTTACAAAGCCTGCGGGATAACCAAACAGCTCCCGCGGACGGCAAGCAATCGGCGAGCGGCCGAGGTATACCACGCCAAGCAGCGCGCTCATCTCCACGGCGCGCGCCGTCAGGGTCGCCGCCGCCGCGCCGGCCACTCCCATGGCCGGCGCTCCGAATTTGCCGAAAATAAGCGTATAATTCAGCGCTATATTGATCAGGATCGCGACGCTGCTGATCACGACCGGGGCCTTCACCTGCCCCACTGCGCGCAGCATGGCCACATACGTATTGCTCACCGCGATAAAGGGGTATGAAAAAGCCGCCAGCACGAGGTAGGAAGCTCCGATGCGGATCGTCTCCTCCCCGGTTGTGAAGATCCGCATCACCGCGCGCGGGCACAATACCGCGGGCAGGAAAAAGGCCAAGGCCGCGCCGGCCGCCAGCACAAGCGCCAGCCCCAGGACCTTGCGGATGCTCTTCACGTCCTGATTGCCCCAGAACTGGGCTGCCAGGATACCGGAACCGCTGACCACGCCGAATACAAGGAGCGTCATGACAAAAAACACCTTGTTGGCCAGCCCCACCGCCGCGATGGCCGTCGCGCCCAGGGAGCCGATCATCATGGTATCAATCATATTGACAACCGTGTTCAGCATGCCCTGCATGGCTACCGGAAAGGCAATTTTCACCGTTTTTGACAGAAAAACCCTGTCGTTCATCATTATTTTCGTGTCTTCCAGCAATTTATACATACGTCACCTGCCCTAATGTCGCCTGTTCTTCATCCCATGCCGCTATAAACATAGGCCCTCTCCGGCCGCCCGGAACGATTGCCAGCGGCCGGACGTTACTGCCCGGCCGCTTCCCCGTTTTCTTCCTCCTGCTCTTTTTTGTCTAAAACAGCGATCACCCTGTGAAGCATCTTATTTTCCACAGAGACCGCCTTAAACAGATATCCCCCATAGGCGGCCTCCGGCTGCTCGTCCTCCTTTGGAATGCGGTCAAGCCTTGAGATCAGAAAACCATTCAGCGTGTCGTAGTTGTCGCGATCCTCCTCGGAAAACCCGATTTCCAGCGCCTCAGCCACATCCTCCAGCGGGGTCAGGCCGTCAAAGAGGTAGCTGCCGTCCTCGCGTTTTACGATCAGCTCCTCTTCCTTGTCGTATTCATCCAGGATATTGCCCACGATCTCCTCCAGGATGTCCTCCATGGTCGCAATCCCGGCCGTCTGGCCGTACTCGTCCACCACGATCTCCATATGTATCTTCCGCGACTGCATTTCCTTAAACAGCGTGTCGATCCGCCTCGTCTCCGGGATAAAATGCGCCTCCCTCAAAAGCCCGGGCAGCTCCTTAATGGGCCGCGCCCGGTTCTCGTCCTGTTCCGCGTACACAAGCGCGTCCCGCAGATACAAAAGCCCCACAATGTCGTCGATGTCCTTTTCGTAAACCGGAAAACGCGAATTCCCGGCCTCGGTCAGGATATAGGCCACGGCCTCCTCCAGAAGCATATCCGCCTCCAGGGCGACCACATTGGTGCGGTGCGTCATGATATCGCCCGCCGTCTTATCGTTCAGCTCGAAAATATTGGTGATCATCTCCGCCTCGCGCGCTTCCAGGACGCCCTGCTCATGGCCCTCATTGACCATCAGCATAATATCCTCCTGCGTCACATTATCCGCGCCGGCGTCCGGATCGATCCCCATCGCCCGCAGGACCAGGCCCGAGATACATGACACCAGCGCCGTAAACGGCCTGAGGATCATCATAAAGAGCCGGACAATGGGGAAGGCCCCAAAGCTCCAGCGCTCCGGGTTTTTCGCCGCGCATTTTTTAGGAATCAGTATGCCAAAGCTTATAAGGGCCGCCAGGACCAGTATTCCGGAAACGGTCAGGGAAACGCCGTATACCAGGCGCTCATGGCTGCTCGCCGCCCCGACGGAAAACGCCCGGAACAGCCGGCCAAACCGCTCCAGCACATACGCCCCTGACACAATGCCGATCAGGTTCGTCATCACGGAAACCGTATTGATAAACTCCGCCGGCTGCTCCATCAGCTGCAAAAGCCGGCCCGCACGCTCGCCGCCTTCCTCTGCCTCCTTCTCAAGCGCTCCTGCATTCAGATTCTGGATGGCGGAGCCAAAACCGTACAGCGCGGCGTCTGCCGCAATAAACGCAGCCAGCGCCGCAAAGCTGAGGGGCCAATACCCATCGTCCATAAATCGTATATCTCCTTCTTTTCATTCGTATCGTCAAATATAGCATGTTTGGCGCGGTTCGTCAATGATAACCGCTTTATTCCGGAAAGCATAAGTAACTGTTCAGCCTTCGACTCCGCGAGGTGTTTTTTGTGAGCGAAGGTCACAGAAAACCCGAGGGCAGCAAGCGCGAAATTGTGCAGAAGGCACAATTTCTGTGCATCATTTGTTGCAGTTTAGCCGGAAGACTGAACTGTAACAAGCATAACAGCCCTTATGTAGCCAGATCCAAACTTACCATCAGAGCCCGATCCACTTCCTGCTGCAGCTCCTCGTCGATATGGCAGATCCTCTCCCTGAGGCGCTGCTTATCAATGGTTCTGAGCTGCTCCAGAAGGATGACCGAATCGCGTATCATATCGCACCGTTTCGTGTCCAGCTCCACATGGGTCGGCAGCTTTGCTTTGTTCATCTTTGAGGTAATGGCCGCACAGATCACGGTTGGGCTGTGCTTATTTCCCACATCGTTCTGTATCACCAGCACCGGCCGCACGCCGCCCTGCTCTGAGCCGACGACCGGCCGCAAATCTGCGTAATAAATATCTCCGCGCCTGATAATCACTTTTCTCACTCTCCGTCTGTCTATTCTCATTCTAAAGATATCCGGACACCCGCCGAACCGCAAAGCGCCATTTTACGGCCGATCGTCCCGACACACTCTAGTATTGACCCGTTTGAGACGGATTATTCGCTTCCCTTCAGGCATACGGTCATTTTTCCACAAAACCTGAACGGCAACGCCCGGATCCTCCTCCTGCATTAACATATGAAGAAAGGCCGGTTTACGTTCCCGTGAAAATAAGTCCCGCCGCTATTTCACAGAAAATCCTTGTAAATATCCCCTTGATAGTCCTTTGTGCCTGCCACACGGCCGTCCTTTATGTAGACGCGCGGCACGCGTTTTCCCAGCACGCAGGGGATCTCATAGCGAAAGCCCCCGGCCATCTGCGCGAGCTGCTCCATGGAAAGCGTCTCCCCGCCGTCGCTGCCCACCAGCGTCACGGGCATCTCTTCCTGCGCCTGCAAAATGCCGCTCACGTCCGCCATAAACTGATCCATGCAGATACGGCCCAGCACAGGGGCCCGTTTCCCGCCGATCAGGACATATCCCTTTCCGGATAAGCTTCTCGGATAGCCGTCCGCATAGCCGGCGCTGATTGTGGCGATGCGCATCGCCCTGTCCGCCGTGAAGGTTCCGCCGTAGCTGACCGGCGTCCCAGCCGCAATCTCCCGGATACAGGTGATAAAGCTGCGGATCTCCATGGCCGGGCGCAGGTTTAAGCCCCATGCAATCTCATCGGACGGGTAAATTCCATACATGGAAATCCCGGCCCGCACGGCGTCCAGGCCCATTCCCGGCCGGTTTAAGGCCGCCGCGCTGTTCGAGGCGTGACGGATCGGAATCCGCACGCCCCGCCTCTCGAGCTCGTCCGCAAACTCCATAAACGCCGCATACTGGCGGTCCGTCGCCCCCTGATCCGCCTCGTCCGCCCGGGCGAAATGGGTAAAGATCCCCTCGGTCTCAATGCCCGGCAGGGACGCGATCTCCGCCGCCTCCTCAATGCTCTGCGCGGTCGGCTGAAATCCGATGCGGCTCATCCCCGTATCCACAGCCAGGTGTATACCCGCACGGACGCCCTGCATGACGGCAAGCTCTGACAGGAGCTTTGCCTTGGAGAGCTGAAACAGCGACGGGCGGATATCGTATCTCAAAAAATCCGCAAGCTGGCGCGCCGGCGCGTTTCCCAGCACCAGGATCGGCTTTTTTATCCCATGCCGGCGCAGGAGCACCCCTTCCTCCAGGGCCGCCACCGCATAGCCCCACACATAAGGGTCAATGGCCCTGGCCACCGGCACGGAGCCGTGCCCGTATCCGTCCGCCTTCACAACGCCGATGATGCGCGTCCCCTCCGGAAGGCCGGCCGCCATGGCCTCCACATTTTTAACCACATTGTCCAGATTTATTTCCGCATAAATCCGGCTGTACGGTGCTTCCATCTTCTTCCTCCCTGAATCTTCTATCCCTGTATGTATGCCCGCATGGGCGGGAATGATGTTTCAAATACGCTCTAAAAGGGCGTTTGCCGTCTCGCTCGCCAGCAGGCCGTGCTCGCCCGATTTTTCCGCCGCGCGGCTTCCGGCCCGCCCGTGCAGCCACACGCCAAAGGAAGCCGCCTCGTCCTCCGGAAAGCCCAGCGCAATCAGGCCCGCGATGGTTCCGGCCAGCACATCGCCCGATCCGGCCTTGGCCATGGCCGCGGTCCCGCTGTTCCCGATGTAAACCGCGCCGTCGCGCCGCGCCGTCACCGTAGCCGCATCCTTTAAGACACAGGTCACGCCGCGCTCCTCGCTGTAGCGGACCGCCGCTTCGGCCAGATCTTCCCGAAGTTTTGCAATCTCCTGCCCTGTCAGACGCGCCATCTCCCCCGGGTGCGGCGTGATAATCACATTTTCCGTCAGGTAATCCGCCAGATACGGGTAATCCGCGACTGCGTTTAAGCCGTCCGCGTCCACAATGATCGGGACATAGGCGGATAACAGCACATGCTGTACAAGCTGTTCCACATACCGCCCCTTTCCAAGGCCCGGCCCCAGCACAATCACGCTGGCCCACGCGCATTCCTGCTCCACGAGCTCCTTAAAGACCTCCGGCTCACGGTCCGCCTCCTCCGGCGAATAGAGCGTAAGGATCGCCTCCGGCAGAAGCGTCTGTAATGCCTGCGCATTGCTTTTAACTGTTAAAATTTTAACCAGCCCGGCCCCCATCCTGTAAGCCGCCAGGGCGCTTAAATACGCCGCGCCGCACATCCCCTCGCTGCCCGCCGCAATCAGCACCTTTCCATACGTCCCCTTATGCGCCTCCGCCCGCCGTTTCGGAATCTGGGCCATATCCTTTTCCTCATAGCAGAAATACCGCCGCCCCGTATAGCGGTCGTACGGCGGAAAGCCGATGTCCGCCACAAAGACGCGCCCCGCAAAGCCGCGTCCCGGATACAGGGCCGTCCCGGCCTTCTCATAGCCAAAGGTCACGGTCAGATCCGCGCGCACCGCCGCCCCCAGCACAGCCCCTGTCCCGGAATGGATACCGGACGGGATATCCACAGCCACCGTAAAACCGGGGCGCGCAGAGTCGAAGAAACGGATCGCCTCCCGGAAGCTCCCCTCCACCTCCCTGGAAAGCCCGACCCCAAACAGCGCGTCAACCGCCGCGTCAAACGAATCATTCCTCTCTCCCGGCTCCTCAAAACGCCTCACAGGAATTCCCAGGTTGCGCGCAATCGCGATCTGGCTGCGCAGCTCCGGCGTCCAGCGGCTCCGATCCCCCACTGTCACAAGAAATACACTGCATCCGCGCAGATGAAGGATCCGCGCAATCGCCGCGCCGTCCGCCCCGTTGTTCCCTGTCCCGCAGAATACGGCCGTCTTCGCCGTGCAGAGCCCGCGTCCAAACGTCCGGGAAAACGCCTGCTCCATCTCATCCGCCACACAGAGCGCCGCCCGTTCCATAAGCACCATGGACGGGATCCCTATGGTATGGATCGCATAACTGTCAATCTCCTTCATCTGCTCGCCTGTTACCAAACGTCTCATCGCTGTTCCTCCTACCAGCCCTTCTCCCCTCTCCCACCACAAACGCGGCCGCATACTGCGCCGTATTCGTGACAGAGACATGAAACTCATCAATGCCAAGCTCCTCCGCCAGCTCCCCGGCCCTTCCGTACAGACGGACATACGGCTTTCCGAGCGGATCCCGCAGCGCCTCAATACACTCCGGCCCAAAGCCGCGAAAACCGGTCCCCAGCGCCTTGGCGACCGCCTCCTTAACGGCAAAATCGCCGGCCAGGCGGGAAATCCGCTTCCCGGCCTGCCGGCGCTCCTCCTCTGTGTAGATCCGCTTCAAAAAGCTTTCCCTGCCGCAGGCTTTTTTCATCCGATCCATCTCAACCAGATCCGTCCCCACACCTACTATCATCTCATTCCCCCGCCTGCTTCCCGGCACGGGCCTTAAGCTCCTGTTCCTTCTGATCCTGCATATTGCAGACGCGGTACGACAGGCGCATCAGGCTCTCTGACAAATGGACATTCTCCACCACCACATCGTCCGGAACCTGCAGATCCGTGTGGGCAAAATTCCAGATCGCCTTGATCCCGGCGCGCACCAGACGGTCCGCCACCTCCGGGGCCTTGGATTTCGGAATCGTAAGCGCCGCAATCTGCACCTCGTGTTCTTTGATAAACCGTTCCAGATCCTCGATCCCGCGTATCTCCACCCCGCGGACCACTAAGCCCACCAGGCGCGGATTCACATCAAACATCCCCTTGATCATAAACCCGCGCCGCTCGAAATTCGTATAATTGGCAATCGCCTGCCCCAAATTCCCGGCCCCGATGATGATCAGATTATGCTGGCGGTCAATCCCAAGGATCCTCGCGATCTCCGTATATAAATACTGCACATTATATCCATAGCCCTGCTGGCCAAATCCACCGAAATTATTTAAATCCTGGCGAATCTGGGATGCCGTGACTTTCATCCTGATGCTCAGCTCATTCGAGGAAATCCGCTCCACCCCCTCCTCCAGAAGCTCTCCCAGATAGCGGTAGTAGCGCGGCAGCCTCGAAATCACTGCTTTCGATATCTCCTTCTGTTCCACGGCTCTCATTCACCCTCTCTCTGTTTACATAATAGTATTATTATAACAGATGACAAATGATTGTCAAATGAATTCCCAAAATTTCACGGTGCTGAAACAGACGGGATACCGGCTGCCAGAGCGCCAGTAATTCCCAACATTCCTTGAAAATACCTTCTTTTTATACTATAATGTAATCCGACCCGTAACAGCGCCCCTTATCCGGCCTGTTACCCAACCGATTTTTACAGGAGGAAACCATGATTCTGTCTTGCAGCAACATTTCAAAAACCTTTGGTACGGACCAGATCCTGTCCCGCGTATCATTTCACATAGAAGAACACGAGCGCGCGGCCGTTGTCGGCATCAACGGGGCCGGCAAGTCCACGCTTTTTAAAATCATCGCCCAGGAGCTTCTCCCGGACGAGGGGGGCGTCGCGCTCTCAAAGGGAAAGACGCTCGGATATCTCGCGCAGCAGCAGGATATCTCCGGCAGCCGCACGATCTTTGACGAGCTGATGGAAGTAAAGCGGCCCATACTGGAGCTGGAGGAACGCCTGCGCGCCCTGGAGCTTAAGATGAAATCCGCCGCGGGGCCGGAGCTTGACCGCCTTTTGGAATCCTACAGCCGCCTGGACCATGAATTTGAGCTCCAGAACGGCTATGCATGGAAGAGCGAGATCACCGGCGTGTTAAAGGGCCTTGGCTTTGCGGAGGACGAGTTTTCCAAGCCGGTCCGCGAGCTCTCCGGAGGCCAGAAGACCCGCGTTTCACTGGGAAAGCTTCTTCTGTCCAGGCCGGATATCATACTCCTTGACGAGCCGACGAACCATCTCGATATGGAATCCATCGCATGGCTGGAAACGTATCTGATGAATTATCCCGGCACGGTTCTGATCGTGGCCCATGACCGCTATTTCCTTGATCGGGTCGTCACAAAGATCGTTGAGCTGGATCAGGGAAAGGCGACGGTTTTTCAGGGCAATTATTCCGCGTACAGCGAAAAAAAGGCGCTGATCCGGGCCAATATTATGAAGGCTTACTTAAATCAGCAGCAGGAGATACGCCATCAGGAGGAGGTCATCGCAAAGCTGCGCTCCTTTAACCGGGAGAAATCCATCAAGCGGGCCGAGAGCCGCGAAAAGCTTCTGTCTAAGATGGATGTGCTTGAAAAGCCTCTGGAGGTCAATGACAGCATGAGTATTACCCTTGAGCCGAACGTCGTCAGCGGGAACGACGTGCTGGCCGTCAGGGGACTCACAAAAAGCTTTGACGGACAGACGCTGTTTTCCGGCGTGGATTTTGACATCCGGCGCGGGGAGCGCGTGGCCATTATCGGAAATAACGGAACCGGAAAAACGACGATCCTCAAGATCCTAAACGGCCTTCTCCCCCAAGACAGCGGGGAATTCCGCCTGGGATCTAAGGTTCATATCGGCTACTATGATCAGGAGCATCAGGTCCTTCACATGGATAAAACCCTGTTTCAGGAGCTGCAGGATACGTATCCTGCGATGAATAACACGCAGATCCGCAACGCCCTGGCCGCCTTCCTGTTTACCGGGGATGATGTATTTAAGCTGATCCGCGATCTGAGCGGCGGGGAGCGCGGACGCGTCTCTCTGGCAAAACTCATGCTCTCCGAGGCCAATTTCCTGATCCTGGACGAGCCCACAAACCATTTGGACATCACCTCCAAGGAAATCCTGGAGCAGGCCCTCACGCACTATACCGGAACCGTGCTCTACGTATCGCATGACCGTTATTTTATCAACAAAACAGCGACCCGTATCCTGGATCTGAAACTTAAGACCCTGATCAATTATATTGGAAATTACGACTACTATCTGGAAAAAAAGGACATCCTGGAACAGGCTGCCGCGCAGGCCCGGCCCAGGCTGGCAGACGATCCCGCTTTCCCAGACAGCCCGCATCCCGCCCGCCCCGTTTCCGATGCCGGCAAGGCAGATGCGCCGGCGCCCCGGCCCGCAGCCCCGGCCGGAAAAACCGACTGGAAGCAGCAAAAGGAGGAACAGGCGAAAATCCGCAAACGCCAGAATGAATTAAAGAAAACCGAAGAAGAAATACACGCCCTGGAGACGAGAGGACAGGAGATCGACGCCCTGTTAAGCGAGGAAAGCGTTTACTTAAACCCCTCCAGGCTCATTGAACTCAATCAGGAAAAGGAGCGGCTGACAGAGACTTTGGAGACGCTTTATGAAAAATGGGAGGAGCTGGCGCAGTAGCCGGCTCCTGGTACATCCATTCCTCTGACGGAACTCCCGCCGTTTAAAATCCGCTTCTTCCTCAACTTAATTATACAAAAAATTTCTGCCCTTCAAGATAATAAAAAAGCGCCTCCTAAAAGCCCCTGATGTCCAAAGGCTTCTAAAAGGCGCCCGCGCGCTCCAGCCGGCTATTTACTCCCCCGGCCCCTGCTTCTCCATAAGACTCTCATCCCCGGCCGGTCCCCTTATCTCAGACCCGGCCCCCCATTCATCAAGGAAATCCTCATATTCCAGCTCATCCAGATCCGGCTTCCTCCCCTCTCGGGTAATCTTAAGCGTCTGCTCCAAATACCGCAGCAGATCCGGGCTGTTCCTGCGCATATCGGCCCTCAGCTCCTCCGAGCAAAAGCTCTCAAACAGACGCCCGAACTGCATGGAAATATTTCCGTCAAAATACGAGGGCAGCGGCTGGGCTATGCTGCTCTGCGCCAGGTACTGGCCATAGTCCGCCATAAAGCCATTCGCATCGCCGTCATTCCCCGTCGCCCAGGCCACATACTCCCCAAACGCCATGGCCAGCGTATCCGGATTCGTAAACTTCAGCTTCCTGTAATGCGTATCCGTCTTGTGATACACGTAAAAAATCCCCTGATCCGTCCTGGGCGCTGAAAAATACTTCTTATCCGTATAAAACATCATCTCCCAGCCGCTCTCATGAAACGCCCGGATCCACTCCCGGGGCGCCTCTGCCAGGGCCTTTGTAATGCGCTCCTGCTCATCCTTATCCGGCCTCCGCTTTCCCTGAATCGTCATGTCATAGCGCCGATCCCGCAGTCCGTTTTCATCGTAATATCCCGTTCCCACATACTGGTCCGCCGCCATCTGCCCGTTTTCAAAGAAATAATACTTATGCCCGCTGACCATCCGCTCGCCGCCATGATACATTTCACACGAGGAATTAAACCAGTACCATGCATCCCCGGCCAGAAGCCACCCCTTAGCGAGGCGCCCGTCCTCTCCCGCGTGATACCAGACATCCTCCTCATAATCATAAGCCCATCCGACCGCCATGGCGCCGTTCTCCCGGAAAAAATACGTATGGGAATCAATCTTGTGCTTCCCAATCTTCATGTAACCGTCGCTCCCGAAATAATACCACAGGCCGTTATCGTGCAGCCAGCTCCTCTCCAGAGGCGCGCCGTCCGGCAGGATATACTGCCAGTCCTCCCCATCCCCGACCCAATGTCCGGCGGCCGAGGCGGAAACGGCGGCTGCTTCCTGAGCCTGCGCAAAACCAGTACGCACTCCCGGAATAAGCGCCAGACAGACGCCCAAAAGCAATGTGCGCGCAGGGCGGGGTAGAACGTGTATTTTCACAATCAGCGCCTCCTTTCTCTGGGACAGTTTTGTATTGAGCTTTTAGTTGTGAGGCAGCCGCCACCTGTACGCCCCGGCGAAAGCATACGTTAATGTCACGGCCCGCCGGTCACGCGGCCAGCGACAGCTTCTATATCCATAGGAACCCGTAGAAAACCGCCGGCGCTTGGCGAGATCCTTTCGAGCTTAGCGTCCGCTGCGCTTTTCTCCGAGCGGAAGCGGGGCTCCTTATGGATATAGAATCTGCCGCTGGCGGCCTCTTCACGCCCTCCCCCCTTGCGCATCCGTTCAATTTCATAGTATAATAAAAATAAAACGCATCCCCCCTGAAAGCGAGGTTCCACTATGAAATTCCGAAAACTGGCCGCCGTTGCCGCTTTATGCCTCTTCCTCCTGTACGCCTGCTCCCTCATTTTCGCCCTGATGGACAGCCCCCTGTCACAGAACCTTCTGATGGCGTCTGTCTACTGCTCCATCGCCGTTCCCGTGGGCCTCTACGCCTTTGTTCTCCTGATCCGCCACCTCAAAAACCGCAAATAACCTGCGCGCCTGCGAAGCTAGACGTAGGCGCCACTACGCCGACGCTTCGCAGACGCACAGATGACACGAATATCAAGCGCTTTTTACTCGTAAATTAATGCAACGCTGTACTAGAGCGTGTTTGAAAAATGCTTTCTGCCAGATGTGCGTGCCGCTTTGTGGGAGATTTGGGCCAAATGAACGCGGCGCAGTGGGCTGCGTTAAGTGAATTTGGCACAAATATGCCGCAAAGTGGGGCATGCAGATGGCGGGAATGATTTTTCAAACACGCTCTAGGCTGTTACAAACCGTTACCCTTTTCGCCTTCTTTATCCCTCACCGCATCCCCGTCCTCCGTCGTCTCGCTTATGATATAGCGCGGCCTGCGCTTTGTCTCCAGGTAGATCTTACCGATATATTCCCCTATGATCCCCATAGCCAGAAGCTGGATCCCGCTGAAAAAGCAGAGGATGCTGACCGTTGAGCCCCAGCCCGGCACCGTGCGGCCCAAAAAGACCTGCGTGACGGACCATGCCACACCGACAAAGCTCATGGCCGCCACCAAAAGCCCAAAGCCGGTGATAAAACGGATAGGCTTTATCGAAAGGCTCGTGATCCCGTTCATAGCCAGCGCCGCCATCTTGGCGAGCGGGTAATGGCTCTCCCCGGCCAGCCGTTCATGGCGCTCATAGTAGACGGATGTGCTGCGAAATCCTACCAGCGGGATCATCCCGCGCAGGAAAATATTGACCTCCTCAAACCGCTCCAGCTCCGCCAGCACGCGGCTTCCAAGCAGGCGGTAGTCCGCATGGTTAAAGACGACCTCCACCCCCATCCGGTTCAGCAGACGGTAAAAGGCTTCGGCCGTAAACCGTTTGAAAAAGGAGTCCGTCTTACGGCTGCTGCGCACGCCGTACACCACCTCGCAGCCGTCGTGCCACGCCTTTACCATCGCATTCATGGCATCCAAATCATCCTGTCCGTCGCAGTCAATGGAAATCGTGATGTCACAGCGATCCTTTGCATACATCAGGCCCGCCAGCAGCGAATTCTGGTGGCCGCGGTTCCGGCTCTGGGAGATCCCGATAAAACGGGGATCCGCCGCGGCCATGGCCTGTATCAGCTCCCAGGTTCGATCCCCTGATCCGTCGTTGACAAACAGGATCCGGCTGTCCTTTGCAATCAGCTCCTCCTCCTCAAGCTCAGACAGCTTATCTGAAAACAAAGGCCCCGTAATCGGAAGCACACTCTCCTCATTATAGCACGGTATCACAATATACAGCGTTGGCTTCTTCATTTTTTCCCTCCTGATGCCGCAGACATGTCCTGAACGGTTTCACCGGATCCGCATAAACAGGTTAAACGGCTGCCTTTCCCCGTTGATATACGCCGGGTGCGCCGGATCCGCTCCAAACAGGAGCTTTGAGAAGATGCTTCCCGAAAATGAAAGAGCCAGGGCGGCAAAAATGCAGGGAATCCGCTTTTCCTTTAAAAGCACCAGGGGCAGGAAAAGGAACACGGCAAACATCTTGCTCGGCATGGCAATCATATAGCACAGGAGAAATGCCTTCCCATTTCCCTTTAAGTAAAAATAAAAGCCCAGCAGCAGGAGGAACAGGGCAAACCCGTCCACCTGGCTGACCACAAAGACGATCACAAAAAGAGCGGCGCTGCTTAAGAACAAAAACGATCCCAGCGCGGCAAATTTCTTCGGCGTCCCGCAAAGCCGCGCAATCTTACAGATGAGATACGCCTTGGCAAACGTTAAAAGGATCCCCAGCGTTTTGCACTACAAAAGCCCCAGGCTCCAGTCCAGATAATCAATCCCGCGCAGCCGGCTTATCAGGAGCACAGGCAGGTTCCAAAGCCCATACACGATGTAGACCATAAAATCATAATTGGCTGCCCAGAACATCCTGGCGCGCTCCACGGTAAAAGAATAAAAGCCCCGAAGCTCCCCGCGTGCAATGGCCTTTAAAAACAGGATCGAGTTATCATACGTATCGGTGATATCCAAATACATAAAGGTCGCATAAGCGATCAAAAGCATTGCGCCCAGGCAGAGCCATTCCACCCAGGCAGGCAAATCTGAAATGCGTGAAGGAGGAAATACCTCTCTCCCGCTAAAATCAAGCTCCCTGAAGAAGCGCCCTGTATAAGTCCGCTTTCCGCCCGTTTCCCTTCCGCTCCCCGTCTCCCGGCCGCCTTCGCGCCTCTCTCTTTTCATCACGATTTATTTCTCCCTTGTCTTAAACACTTCCCCCTCGCGCGCCGGCACACCGCCTTTTTCAAAAGCAGAGTATACGGCCATGACAGAAAGGCCCGTCCCGTAGATCACCGGCAGCAGGTATCTGGTATTCGCATTATAAGGGGATACAATGCAGACCAGTATATTGCCCAAAAAAGGCGTCAGGGCCGCCGCATAGCGGTATTTCCCGGCTGCCGCCAAGATCATGGCGCGCCACAGCGTCACAAAAACATAGACGCCATGCCGGAAAAACAGGCCGATCACCGGAAGCTCCTTTGCCATGGCCTCTCCCCGCGTCAAACATTCTCTCAGCGGCTTAAACGGTTCTGGATGATAAATACAAAAGAAACCATTTCCCCTCTCATTGATCACGCTGCTGAAATCCAGGTAATCATACCATTCCTTTGATCCCGGATAGAAAAAGCCATAACAGCCGTTAATGGACGCTTCCACATAGACGCCGGGGTGCTTCAAAAACTGCTGAAACCATGCCTTAAAATACGCCTTTCGCTCTTTCCACGTCTGCTCGCTGCGGTACGCATCAAACTTAACCGGATCCGAGGTGATGGGATTATATGCCTCTGCCAGCTTATCATACTCCAGAACGCCGTCAATCGCTTCCCATTCCTGTACAGTCACCTCATCCGGATAATCCCGGACATAGCGGGCTGTCTGCTGGTAAAAAAATCCCATCCACTCCCGATCACTGCCCGGAGAAATCTTTAATGCAGGCAGCAGCATACCGGAAAATCCGATCTGGAACAGCGCCATCGGCAGCAGAACAGCAGCCAGCGCCCGTTTCCTCTCCTGCCTGTAGCAAAACGCCAGAGCCGCCGCCGATCCGATAGCGGAGCCAGACTCTGGCCGCGCCTCCCTTTTGCATCTGCATTCTTTCCTTTACACTCATCCAAACGCCTCCCTGATTGACGCCTTACCCGCGCATTATGATCTCATCGCGCCCCGGCCCGTTGGAAACCATGGTGATCGGAACGCAAATCTCACGCTCAATTTCCTCGATGTACGCCCTGCACGCCGCCGGAAGATCCTCATACTTCCTGATCCCGCGGATGTCGCACTTCCAGCCCGGCATGGTCTTATACACTGGTTTTGCCTTCTCCAGCTTATGCGTAACCGGGAAATCCTTCACGACTTCGCCGTCAATCTCATACCCCACGCACAGTGTCAGTTCGTCCAGATAGCCCAGCACATCGAGAACCGTCAGAACCGCCTCTGTCGCGCCCTGAATCCGGCAGCCATAGCGGCTGGCCACTGCGTCGAACCAGCCCACGCGCCTCGGACGGCCGGTCGTCACGCCGTATTCGCCCTTGTCGCCGCCCCTGCGCCGCAACTCATCCGCCTCGCCGCCGAAGATCTCGCTGACAAACGCGCCGCCGCCCACCGCGCTCGAGTACGCCTTCACGACAGCCGTGATCTGCGTAATCTCATACGGCGGGATGCCGGCCCCGATTGCGCCGAAGGCCGCCAGCGTGGAGGAGGACGTCACCATGGGATAAATCCCGTGATCCGGATCCTTGAGCGATCCGAGCTGGCCCTCAAGCAGGATCTTCTTCCCGGCCTTAAGCGCCCCGCTTAAATAAGCGGATACATCACACACGTACGGCTCAATCATCTCCCTGTAACCCATCATCGTCTCAAATATCTCGTCCGGATTCAGGAGCGGCTTGTGGTACAGATGCTCCAGCATCACATTTTTCTTCTCACAGACGCGTTCCACCTTCTCCTTTAAGGTCTCCGGCGCGAACAGCTCGCTCACCTGAAAGCCGATCTTCGCATATTTATCGGAATAAAACGGGGCAATTCCCGATTTTGTTGAGCCAAAGGACTTTCCGCCCAAACGCTCTTCCTCATACTGATCAAACAGCACATGGTACGGCATCATAAGCTGCGCCCGATCCGACACCAGAATACGAGGCTTAGGCACGCCTCTTGACACAAGATCCTCCAGCTCATTATTCAGATAAGGAACATTCAGCGCAACGCCGTTTCCGATAATGCTCACCGTGTGGTCGTAAAATACGCCTGACGGCAGCAGATGAAGCGCAAAGCGTCCATAATTATTAATAATCGTATGGCCTGCATTGCTTCCTCCCTGGAAGCGGATGATAATATCCGACTCCCTGGCAAGCATGTCCGTGATCTTTCCCTTGCCCTCGTCTCCCCAGTTCGCCCCTACTATCGCTCTTACCATGGCTCTTTCCTCCTTAAGGAATTCTATGTACGCCCAAAAACTCACAACATCAGGCGCGGTGAAATTCCGGGCGTACATTTATTCTTTTTTTGTAAATACCGCGCGCCGCAGCATCACACATGAATCTCCGCTTTCATCCCAAGCTGCGCCTCATTCTCCTTTAAGACCGGCCCAATCACCTCGCGCAGGAATTCTTCCGTCTGCTCCTTCGCGCGGCCCGTATAGAGGGCCGGATCCATGGCTTCCTGAAGCTCCTGAAGGCTTAAATGAAAGGCCGGATCCGCTGCTATCAGCTCCAGAAGATTATTCTCAAGTCCCTTTTCCTTTACATTGCGCCCTGCTTCCATGGAAAGCGTGCGGATTCTCTCATGCAGCTCCTGCCGGTCGCCGCCGGCCTTGACTGCATCCATCATGATATTTTCCGTGGCCATAAAGGGCAGCTCGGACATGAGGCGTTTTTCGATCACCTTCGGATACACCACCAGGCCGTCCACCACATTCAGATACAGATCCAGGATGCCGTCCACTGCCAGGAAGCCCTCTGGAACGCTTAAGCGCTTGTTGGCCGAGTCGTCCAGCGTCCTCTCAAACCACTGTGTGGACGCCACCAGCATGGGATTCATCATATTGGACATCACATAATCCGCCAGGGACGCCATCCGCTCGCTGCGCATGGGATTTCTCTTATACGCCATGGCCGAGGAACCGATCTGGGACTTCTCAAACGGCTCCTCCACCTCCTTCAAATGCTGCAGCAGACGGATATCATTGGAAAATTTGTGCGCGCTCTGCGCAATCCCGGCCAGGACGCCCAGCACACGGCTGTCCACCTTGCGCGAATACGTCTGCCCCGACACCGGATAGCAGCCCTCAAAGCCCATTTTTTCCGCAATGCGCTGATCCAGCTTCCTGCACTTCTCATGATCCCCGTCAAACAGTTCCAGGAAGCTCGCCTGCGTGCCCGTGGTACCCTTGGAACCCAGCAGGCGCAGCGAGTGGAGCACATAGTCCAGATCCTCAAGGTCCAGCAAAAGCTCCATCATCCAGAGCGTCGCCCGCTTTCCCACGGTCGTCGGCTGCGCCGGCTGGAAATGCGTAAAGGCCAGCGTCGGCTGCGCCTTATACCGCTCCGCAAAGCCCGCCAGCTCATGCAGCACATTTAACAGCTTTTTCCGCACCAGCAAAAGGGCCTCTGACATGATAATCAGATCCGTGTTGTCCCCCACATAGCACGACGTCGCGCCCAGATGGATGATCCCCTTCGCTTTCGGACACTGTGCGCCGTACGCGTACACATGGGACATCACATCATGCCGGACCTCTTTTTCCCGCTCCTTTGCCACCTCGAAATTGATATCGTCCTGATGGCTGCGAAGCTCGTCGAGCTGCTCCCGCGTGATCGGCAGCCCCAGCTCCCTCTCCGTCTCCGCCAGGGCGATCCACAGCCGCCTCCAGGTCCTAAACTTCTTTTCCGGAGAAAAAATATACTGCATCTCACGGCTGGCGTAGCGCTCTGAAAGGGGGCTTACATATCTGTCATACATGGCCTTTACCTCGCTTCTTCTTCGCGGTCCGCAATGCCAAGGCGTCTGAATACCTCCTGGTAGGCGTCCTCCACATTGCCCATGTCGCGCCTGAAGCGGTCTTTATCCAGCTTTTCATGCGTCTCCTTATCCCACAGACGGCATGTATCCGGGGAAACCTCGTCCGCCAGGATAATCTGACCCTTAAAACGGCCAAACTCCAGTTTAAAGTCAATTAAGTCAATCCCCAGGCTGTCAAAATAGCGGCGCATCACCTCATTGACCTTAAAGGCATACTTCGTAATCGCCTCGATCTCCTCCTCGGTCGCCAGCTCCAGAGAAAGCGCGTAATATTTATTGATAAACGGATCGCCTAAATCATCGTTCTTATAGCTGAACTCCAGCGTGGGGCGCTTGAACGCAATGCCCTCTTCCATGCCCATCTTCTTTGCAAAACTTCCGGCTGAGTAATTGCGGATAATGACCTCAAGGGGAACGATCTCCACCTTCTTAACCGCCGTCTCGCGATCGCTTAACTCCTTCACCAGATGCGTCGGCACGCCCTCCGCCTCGAGAAGCTTAAAAATATGGTTGGTCATGCGGTTATTGATCGCGCCCTTGCCCACGATCGTCCCCTTCTTGACGCCGTTAAACGCGGTCGCGTCATCCTTGTAGTCTACGATCAGAACATCCGGATCTTCGGTCGTAAAGACCTTTTTCGCTTTGCCTTCATAGAGTAAATCTAATTTCTTCATATGTGACCACCTGTCCTTTTTTGTGTGAGTGTGAGTAGAAAAGAGGCAAAAATGCCAATTGCCAGTAGAAATTATAATATACTCCTCTGGCAAAATCAATAGCGCATTTGTTTTTTCGCGGGATTTCGCGTTATGAGGGCGGCGGGAGCAAACCAGGCCGCCGTGGGAAGCTTCCCACGGCTACGTGATCGGCAGGCCATATGTTGCGTTTAAACAGCGCGCCTTAACAGACTGAATCCGCTGATTTACTGACTAAATATGACTCTGTTTCCTGTCAATGAACCATGGTACAGGCTACGGTATAACCGCTCCTGTCCGCTCGTGAAAAAAACGGATTTCCCCCTCGCGAAGGCGCAGCTCAATCCGGAACGAGCTGTCTCCCCCGGATCTGGCAATAGGAAGCGTATATTCCACCGCCTGCCCTTCCCAGACGGCAAACGCCTTCTCCCCCGCGCCTTTTGCTGCCAAAAGGTACGCCAAAACAGCGCAGAACAGGCATGCGGTAAGACGCCTCCTCCTCTTGTATTTTCTGCGGCGCATCCTCTTTAAATAGCGTCTGATCTCTCTTTGTAACGGCAACTGCATCTCTCCTTTGCGGCTGCCTCTCCATGTTCCATAAAAGCCTTTATGCTAACTATAGCGGATATGAAGGGAAATGTAAAGGGAATGCGGCCCGGAAAATGTGGGCCCTATATCAAACGGCGCAGAGGACATACAGAAAAAGACCCATCAGCAAGCCCAGTACAGCATCTGATGAGCCGGATGATGATTGCACAGGCAATCATTAGTCCCTCTGAGGGCGGCGTATCTTCGCCGCCTTTTTTCAACTACATGATATCGTTCTTATTCAATGAAGTCAAGCTGGTTTTGGGATCCTGATTAGCGGCCTTTCCACGCCCGTGAATCGTAACCCACACTCCACAACAAAAACCCGGATGAACTCTCAACCATCTGTTCACCCGGGAATCTGCAGCCATTCCTTATCTGGGGCTAATCTCTCCTGACGCGCCGATGCTGCCCTCGGCCGCGTCTCTTATGTCATCCATACCTTCCCTCACGTCGTCCGCAAGGCCGTCCAGCACGCCGGTGCTCTCCTCATTGCCCATATCCATATCATCCGCCATGGAACTTCCTGCGTTCGTCGGGCCATTCTCCATACCGTTCTCCGTGCTCTGCGCGCTGGCCGCGGACTGGGACTGCTTGGTTCCTTCTGTTGACTTGGCGGAATCCCTGCCGTCGCCGCAGCCCGATGCGAGCGCCATGATAAAGAGCAGCAAAAGACCTGCGATATACTGC
Organism: Otoolea muris; assembly: GCF_943193115.1. Taxonomy (NCBI): domain Bacteria; kingdom Bacillati; phylum Bacillota; class Clostridia; order Lachnospirales; family Lachnospiraceae; genus Otoolea; species Otoolea muris. Next base: position 44,612 of record NZ_CALPCY010000008.1, on the reverse strand, counting down.
CTCGATTTTTTCATAATGACATCTCCTTTCCCTTATAGTATGGACAGGAAAAAAGGAGCTATTCATGGAATTTTCTTCCAGTTTTTTACCATCATTATTTCGGGACAGTTCCTTAATTTTTTCCGCTGCTTTTATTTCACGGTTCATGCAGCACTCCGTCTGGAATGCGGCCCCGCGCCGGACGCCGCCTGTTATCCGATCACGTCCGCCATGGTGTAGAGCCCGGGGCCTTTGCCGGCCAGGAACTTCGCCGCCTGCACCGCGCCCTTGGCAAAAATTGCCTTGGAATATGCTGTATGGGAAAATGTCACCACCTCGTCGCGCCCGGCGAAGATCACGTCGTGCTCTCCCACGATCGAGCCCCCGCGGACCGCCTGGATGCCGATTTCCTTTTTGTCCCTCTTCTCGCGCCTGCCTGTCCGGTCATATTCATAGCGGTACATGTTTCCCATCGCCTCGTTCACGGCGTCCGCCAGGGCCAGCGCAGTCCCGCTCGGCGCATCCACCTTCTGGTTGTGATGCTTTTCTATGATCTCAATGTCAAAATCCGCGGCGGCCAGCACGCGCGCCGCCTCTTTTAAGAGCTTTAAAAGAACGTTCACTCCCAGGGACATATTGGCAGAGCGCAGAATCGCTGTTTTCTCTGAAACTGCCATAAGCTTCTCAAGCTGTTCTTCTGAAAATCCGGTTGTGCAGACTACGGCCGGCATGCCGTGCGCGCCGCACCAGTCAAGCATGGCGTCCGCCGCGCCCGCGATGGAAAAATCAATGACCACATCTGCTTCCACGCTACAAGCCTCAAGCGACGGAAAAACGGGATACGGATTCTGTCCCTGGCCTGTCGGATCAATGCCTGCCACAATAGCAAGCTCCCCGTCCGCCTGCGCAATCTGCGTGATCGTCTGTCCCATGGCCCCGTTGCAGCCATGCATAATTGCCCGTATCATCCTCCAAACCTCCTATGTTCATTCACAATTTCCGCTGTTACGCACCGTCTAAAGCAGCCCGTATGCCTCCATCTCGCGTCTCAGGCGCTCTTTGTTCGCCGGATCCATCGCAACCAGCGGCTTGCGGTACGGCCCGGCCTCTTTTCCCATCATATTCAGCGCTTCCTTTACCGGTATGGGGTTGACCTCGCAAAACAGCGCTTCGATCAGCGGCACGGCTTTAAGCTGCAGCCTTAAGCTCTCCTCCGTTTTCCCGGCAAAATACGCGGCGCACATGTCGTGAACCTGGCGCGGGGCAATGTTTGACAGCACGGAAATCACGCCCTTGCCGCCCAGCGAGAGGATCGGAACCGTCTGATCGTCATTGCCGGAATAGATATCCACCCAGCCCCTGGACAGGCTGGCAATCTTCGCGATGGCGGAAAAATTGCCGCTGGCCTCCTTCACGCCCACGATGTTATCCACGCTCTTGCAAAGATCCACGATCGTTTCCGGCTCAATATTTACCCCTGTCCGGCTCGGGACATTGTAGAGCAGGATCGGAAGCTTTACTGATTTGGCAATCTCTGTAAAATGCGCTTTCAGCCCTTTTTGCGTGGATTTGTTGTAGTACGGGGAAACAAGAAGCAGGCCGTCAGCCCCCGCCTCCTGCGCGCACTGGGACAAATAAACCGCCGTCGAGGTACAGTTGGAGCCCGTCCCGGCCACGACCGGAATGCGGCCGTTTACCACCTTGCACACAAACTGTATCTCCCGGATATGCTCATCATGCGTCAGCGTAGCAGACTCGCCTGTGGTTCCGCACACAATAATGCTGTCCGTCCCGCCGGCGATCTGCTCTTCCACGAGCTCCTCCAGCTTTTTATAATTGATCTCCCCGCCCTCTTTAAACGGCGTAATCAGCGCCACTCCCGCTCCTTCAAAAATCGACATCCCATATTCCTCCTTCTTTTAATAACCGCCGGGACGCATGCTGCGGCAACGGCCAAACCCTTTATGCGCATGCATCCCTGCCCGCCGCGCGGCCCGCATGCCGCCCCGGGAGCAAACCTCCTTATGCGGGCCTGTGCTCGCGAAAATAAAAGCCGGCGCGACGGCCAGCTCATGAAATATATAACCTCTTCGTAGCTCCCCATCGTATCGATGACAGTCATATGGCTCTTAACCATATGCCCAGGATCTGAGCCCGCAGAAGCACAGTCCTTCGGCGTCTTCCCTTTCCACGGCCATCCACTGTCCTGCCACATCCGGCCGTTTACTGATGATCAACGCAACCTCTACTTTTATTTTCTAATATAGTAGCATCCCGCCGCCGACTTGTCAACCGTGGGATGCCAGTACATCATTGCATCAATAACTGTGAATGAAGCGCCTGCTCTTTGCGCCGGCGCTGCGCTTAAGTCAGTCAGCGATGCCACCGCATCGTCCCCTTCCTCCGCCCTGCCCTGACACAAATATCAGGCGCAGATTTCCCTTTTCCGGTAGCACTCACAGATATAGTCCCGCGGCTGGTAATAAAAGTCCGTGTTGTAATTGGAGATTACATCGTCAATCCACGAAGTGTAGATTTCTATCAGCCGTTCCGGAATATGCTCTGCATCATCGCCGGACATATCTTCTATCAGCCTCTCATAGACTTCGCCAATCGTCCAATAATCCGGCGCGTCGTAACGGCAAGCCGCTACATTATCAAAAGCGCCCTGGGGAATGTTCAAATTCGTGATAAAATCATCCGCTGTCTTTTCAATCGGCTCACAGTGAAACACATCCGCATAGCGATAGATGCGTTCAATCACTTTACTGCCCAAAAAGCTGACCAGCTCGGAGCGTTTTAATTTCCGCTCCCGCCCGATAAATTCGATTAAGCTGCAGGTGTAAAACAATGCGCTGTTATTTTTCATCCCGGATCTCGCTTCCTTTCACAAAAGACAGGGTTGTTAAGGCGCGGGCCGTATGGAAGCTGATCTGATGGGTGGGATATTTGAACTTTGCCAGCTCCCAAAAAGCTTCCCGGCTGATTTTGCCATCCACAAAATTCTGGACATAATTGAAAATCGTGTCATTTGCCATCGGCCCTTCCACAATATCATAATCATGCGGATACCCCAAACGGCACGATGCGATAAAATCCAGCCATTCCTCTGACATGTCCGCAAACCGTTTCACCCTCAGACGATCGTCAGGCGTGTAACAATACACATTCAGATACCCCACGCCATCGAACCGCGCCGCCCAGCGGACAGCCTGTTCCGGGAGCAGCGTACAATAAAATCCAAAATAAAAATCCTTATTGTACTTCTGAATCCTTATTTCCGGCGATTCAATAATCGCCTTACTCCCGTGATACAAAATCATACCAAAAAGCCCTCCTGCCCTGATTTTTAATCCCTCTTTTATTTCACAACCCGCAGTCCCCCAAACTGCCTCTCAATGTTCTCCGCCTTCTCCATATCCAGCTTTAACCCAAAGCCAAACGGATTCACCACTACGCCGTCCGCTTTGCGGATCAGCTTTTTCAGATCGCGGAATTTGACCGTCACGCCGTGGTATCTGTGCTTTTTATCAAATTTGCCGAATTCCATCCAGTCCGTAAATACCGGAAAAAAACGTTTGCCCTTGTTGTCTGTCAGGGAGGCGTACTGCAAATCCTTTATGTTCTCCACCGGAGCCAGGAGCCTGGCCTTTAAAAGCTCCCTGCACATCAGATCCTGCATCTCGGGAATGGCGCGTTTTCTGGCCAGCTCCTGATAAAACTGTGTGCCCGCGCGCATCAGGGACGGATTCATCACCTGATCCGGCTCTCCCTCCGGCTTTTCGATGATATTGAATAAGGACATCGCCAGCTCGCCGCTTCCTTTGTCAAGGACAATGGCCTCAAACCCGCCACGGTACAGATCGCTGAAAAAAGCGGCCCGCTGCTCCGGGCGGATCTCCAGGCTCTTTGCCTCCAAGCCGGACCATTTGAGCTCCTTTACAAACGCATCTGCCAGCGCCCGCTCTGTAAACAGGCACGTTGCCGGCCTCCCGTTCTCCGCTTCCAGATAAAAATGCATCGTCGCCCGCACGGAAATGGCAAACAGCCCTTCCCCGGTCTGCAGCAGCTCTAAAATCCGCTGCATCGGCGCTGCGTCCCCCTGTCCGGCGCAGGACTCTATCAATTCACGTAATTCCTTCATTTCTTCCTCCATCTTTCACGCTTCGTTCCTCAGATTCCGTATCCTGTTTATTCTAGCACACGGCAGAAAAACAATCAATCGGGTATATTTACTATTTCTTTACGTAATTCTGAGTCCTTTGGGATAGTGATTTTTCAGGATACCGCCAGACAGCCGGGCCCAGCCTGTGGAATATCCGTCTACGCTCATCAGAACCCAGCCCTTTTGGCCGTCCGGAAGATGCGCATCGCCGGCGGACAGGGATTCTCCGCGCAGGTAGGCGGACAGCAACGCGGATCCGGCAGGCAGGCGGCAGCAAAAGCGCGCCTCCTCTTCCTTAAGCGCCAGGGCTAAGGCGTGGGACGGCTCGAAGCGTTTTTTCTTAAAGCTCCCGAGGCATAAGCCGGGCCGGAGGACGCGCAGGCCGCTTAACGATAAGGACTGGGTCGGCAGCAGATAAAGCTGATCCCCCCACGCCGCCAGCCGCCCGCTGTATTCCCGCCCGCCAGGATTCCGATCCGAGGCGGGCCAGGCTGTCTTTTCTGCCAGCGCCTCCCTGCAGAATATGTGAAAATACTTCAGAAGCTCTTTATCCTTAAAAGGAGACGGCGCAGGCTTCCTCCCCGGCGTCCCGCCTGTTTCTTCCGGCCGGCCGCCTTTCTGGAGCGCGGCGATGTAGTGGCCCTCTCCATTGGCCCTGTGCGGCCAGATGCGGATGGTTTCTCTCAGGGATAAAGAAGCGTCCTTTTCTGCCGGACCGTGCGGCAGGCTGCCTCCCCACTCCGGCGCGCCGCGCGAAAAGCCCTCCCGCTCCGGCGCCCTCACGACTGAGAAATCCGGGTTCGCGGATAAAAAATCCAGGATCGTTCCCTCATTTTCCTCAGGCGCGAAGGTACAGGTTGAATATACGATCCGCCCTCCCGGCTTTAACATCGAGGCGGCGAAACGTAAAAGTGTTCTCTGGCGGGCGGCGCAGCGCTGTACATTTTGCGGGCTCCATTCTTTTACGGCCTCTTCCTCCTTTCGGAACATTCCCTCCCCTGAGCAGGGGGCGTCCACCAGGATCCGGTCAAAAAAGGCGGGGAACGCATCTGCCAGCCGTTCCGCCTCCTCGTTTGTGACAATCGCATTGGAAATCCCCATGCGCTCCACATTGCGGGACAGAATTTTCGCACGGGCCGGATGGATTTCGTTGCTGATCAGAAGTCCCTCCCCGGCCATCAGAGAAGCGATCTGTGTCGTTTTCCCGCCCGGCGCGGCGCACAGATCCAGGATGCGTTCTCCCGGCCGGGGATCCAGAAGGCTCACCGCCGCCATCGCGCTCGGCTCCTGGATATAATAGACGCCGGCCCCATGGTACGGATGGAGTCCCGGCCGATCGTCTGCGCCATAGTAATACCCCTCCTCTGTCCATGGAATCCTCTGGAGTGAAAAGGGAGCTTTCTCCAAAAATGTCCCGCGATCCGTCTTTAAACGGTTTAAGCGCAGTCCCCGGCTCCGCTCTTTCTCATAGCTCTGTAAAAACGCCCCGTACTCATTTCCCAGCATCCGCTCCATGCGTTCCTTAAATGCAGACGGCAATTCCATAATTTACTTTCTCCTTTTGCTCCTGAGCGCGCCCTTTACCGGGCATACTACGCTTAAATGATTTACGTCTCATGGCTATTCCAATAACGCGGCCGGCGACAGCCGTAATATCCGAAAGGAACCCTTGTCATGCATACAGCTATCTTTTCCTATGTCTTCGTTCCGCTCTCCACCCTGTTCCTGGCGCGCGGCACGGACTTTTTTGCCACGAATTTCTCCTCGATCTCCATTTCGCGTTCCAGGCAGGCCGAATTCCTGCTGTGGTGCCTTCTGACCGGCGGATATTTCTATATCTCCTTAAAACAAATCCTGCGCGGCGCGGGGAGAGCCTTTCCGGTCCGGATGGAGGCCGGGATTTTAAACGCCTGCGCGTGGACGGCAGGGCTTTTTGTCCTCCTGCCCTACCTGCCCGCCCGCTTTCCGCTGCTGTCCGCCCTGCACGTCCTCAGCGCCCTCGCCGCCTCCCTGGCCTTCTTTTTCTGTCTCCTCACCCTTTCCGTAAAGGTGTACTTACAAAGGCCAGAACAGGGGCGGCCGCTCCTCGCCCTTCTAATCCTGACCGCCTCCTTCTGCTTGAGCGCCCTGATCGTGACAGGCATCATCAACACGGCCATGGAAATCTGCCTGGTGACTGCCGCCTGCGTCCTGATACGGCGTTTTTTCATCCTGTTTTCCGAAAGGCGGCCGGCTTAAACTGTATTCATCACTCCCGCCATACGCACCCCTGCGCATAAAAAAAGCCCGGTAAACCGGACTCTTTTTGTGCGCCTGCTTATCAGAACGCCAATTAATACTCGATCCGAAACTCCTCCGAGCCCTCTCCGTTTACCGCATAGTAAGCGGCATGCTCCTGAGGCTTAACGTATACGTCGAGCGTCTTAATCTCCTCTTCCTTATGTCCCAGCGCCGCATACGCCTGCTTTGCCGCGGAAACAAGGGTGTCAACCGACGCCTCGCCGCCGTCAAACTGTATGTATACGGATGCTTTCGGCTCCTCTGCGGCCTTCTTCTTCGCTGCGGGCTCCTTCTTTGCAGCCGGCTCCTTTGTTGTTTCCTTCTTTACAGCCGTTTTCCTTCCGGGCTTTTTGGCCGGTTCTTTTTTCTCCTCTGCCGCCTCCGGCGCTTTCGCCGTCTCTTCCATGACCTCCTCAGCCTTTACGGATGTTTTCTTAACTCCTGCCATTCCTTTTCCTCCTGACAAATTCAACCTTTATCAATCTTTATATTCATATATCAGTTCAAACCAAGCTGTCAATCGATGATTGATTATAAGCCTAAATCCCTTATTTGTCAACCTTTCCGGCGTTTTCGCCCCGGCGCGGCGCGCGCCGCGCCGGGTAATAATGCCGGATCTCATCTCATTGTATTCCCGTTTCGCTTAAAAAATGACGGAATATATATTATAAAAGCCCGACAGGGTAACAATTCCGACTAAAACCGGCGTCAGAAAACGGATGCACACGAGCCAGAGCCTCTTTAAACGGAACATGTTGCCGTTTTTCTCAATCTCCTCGATCAGATTCTCCGGATTCCATTTCCATCCCACAAAATAACACATGGCAATGCCGCCAAATGGCAGGAGGATATTATCCGTCACCATACCCACAAAGTCAAATACACTGAAATTGAGGATCGTCGTCCCGCCGAGCATGCCGAATGAAAGCGCGCTCGGAACCCCGACGGCAAAAATCGCCAGGCCCAGCCCGATTGTCGCCTTTTTCCTGTCCCAGCCCAGCGTGTCGATCGCAAAGGAAACCGACACCTCCAAAAGAGCAATGGCGCTGGTCACTGCGGCAAAAAACACGAGCGCAAAAAACAGCAGCGCAAACACCGGGCCCCCGGCCAGCTTTGCGAATACCATGGGAAGCGTGCCAAACACAAGCCCCGGCCCCTGTCCCGGCTCCAGCCCAAAGGAAAATACGGCGGGGAAAATGGCGATTCCCGCCAGAAGCGCGAGCGCCGTATCCAGCCCTGCCACGGAGGAACAGCTTTTTACAATGTTCTCCTTGTCGCTCAGATAGCTTCCATACGTGATCGTAATGCCCATGCAAAGGCTTAAGGAGTAAAATACCTGTCCCAAAGCCGCGCTCACGGACGATAAGCTGAATTCGGAAAAGTTCGGCGCAAACATAAACGCCAGCCCCTTAGACGCGTCCGGAAGCGTCACGCTGCGGACAATCGTGACCAGAAGGAGAGCAAACAGCAGCGGCATCATCACCTTGCTGGCCTTTTCAATCCCCTGAATCCCGAAATAACAGATGGCCACCGTGACAGCCATAAACACAAAATGCCAGAACACCGGCTCATTGCTGCTGATAAACGCCGTAAAATCAGGCGGCGGCGCCATGGTCGTCGCATAGCTGAAAATATATTTCATAATCCAGCCGCCGATCACGCTGTAATAGCTCAAAATCAAAAAAGCGGCCAGCACGCCGAACACACCTGTGATACCCGCGTGCGGCGCGATATCCGCATACGCCCTCACCGGATCATGGCGCGTCTTCCTGCCCAGCGACATCTCTGTAATCATCACCGGTACACCTAAGATCACAATAAAAAACAGATACGCAATCAAAAACGGAAATCCGCCATTCCTTCCCATCAGATACGGGAATTTCCACAAATTCCCCAGGCCGATCGCCGCCCCCGCCGTCGCCATGATAAAGCCAAGCTTACTGGCCCATTCATTCTTTTGCTTCATAGCCGTTTTCTCCCTCTTCCATTCCTTTATCTTATAGCTGCCATAACTGCATGTCATAGTATAGTATTATAAGGGATCCCTGACGATTCAGTCAAGCTAAACAGCTCCGGCCTCAAATCTTTTAAGGGACAATGCGAATATTCTCCTTTTTGCTCATATATATAGAATATAATAAAATCAAAGCGAGGTAGCATCCATATGGAAACCTATAACTACGACGAATCCAGCGCAGCAGCCGACGCCAGCACGGCCTCAGCCAACGTCCCGGCCGCTCCGGGCTTCGGACCCTTAGGACCTGTCACGCCCACGGTTCCGGACCCTTCTATGGACAATTCGCCGGCCGCCCCGGGTTTTGGTCCCCTCGGGCCTGTTACCCCAACCGTTCCGGGAAATGGCAGCAATTCGCCGGCTGCCCCTGGCTTCGGTCCTGTCGGCCCTGTCACACCCACGGTTCCGAGCGGGGGAAATAATTCCTGCACAAGCTGCGGAACTGTCGTCTGGCCCGGTAATACGACCGGCATTCTCTGGACCTGGGGAACGCTCGCGCCCTTCTTCTCCACCTCCTCGGAGGTAGCCCACGTCCGCTTCTATAACGCGGCCTCGATCCAGGAACCGCTGGACATCTACTTAAACGGCAGACTGGTCGTATCCAACTTAGATTACATGAATTATACAAGATACCTCCACATCATCCCCGGCGTTTACCGCCTGACTGTGTACCGCAGGACGAATCCCGGAACGGCCATTGTGGACACAAATGTGCGTTTCCGCAGCGGAACCAGCTACACCATGACGATCCTGGGGACTGTCGGCGACTTCTCTGTGCAGATGATGACCTCATAGGCGGGCAGTCTTTTCCGGACGGCCTTCCCACGCCGTTTATCTGAGTTTTTTCCCGGTACGGCTGCCGAAGCGCCCGCAAAAACAGGCCGGAGCGGTATTTTGTATACACAAAACCGCCCCGGCCTGTTTTTCTGTTTTATCCCTGAACGAGATATCCGCGCTTATGGCTGCCGCTCCTGATTCTCCTGTCCCCTGTTCCCCGCTTTTTTGCGCTGCTCCCGGATATGGCGCTTCATGGCCTCAAAGCTTTCCGGGCTGATCACATGTTCAATCCGGCATGCGTCCTCCAGCGCTGTTTCCCGATCCACGCCCAGGCTCACCAGCATATCCGCAAGGAAGATATGGCGCTCGTAAATCATCTCCGCAATCTCCCGCCCCGGAGGCTCCAGCCTGATATACCCTTCGCGATCCATAGAGATATATCCGTTTTCCCGTAGGTTTTTCATGGCAATGCTCACGCTCGGCTTGGAAAATCCCATCTCATTTACAACATCAATGGAACGGATCATCGGCTTCTTTTGGCCCAGAACCAAAATCGTTTCCAGATAATCCTCTGCAGACTGCCTGATTTTCAAAATATTGTTCCTCCCCGTATAGATTTTGTCCCTGTCCGGCGCTGTCCTTTTCCGACAAAGCCCGCTCTTCCCGGAGCTCCCGGATCACCGCCTCCCGGATCTGTTTGATAAAAATATCAAGATGGGACTTATCGAACAGAAATCTCTGGATGTCCAGCCGTATCACATCATGCCGGTTCAAATGTGTTTTATATGATTCGTTCTGCTCGATCCGCTTTCCGGAAAACAGTCCGCCGGAACCGCCCCCTTTTGCGCAGTAAGCGGTCAGCCTATCTGCCGCCTGTCTGCCTTTATTTTATCATTAAATAATTTAACTGACAAGCGGCAAAATATCCGTGTACTTCCTGTTGCTTTGCCTCGCTGTACATGTAAGATAATCTTGAACGGCTGAGCCCCGCCGCCCAATGCCATAAGCTTAAAGGAAACTTTAAGCAGGCTGCCAGAGGCAGGTTTTGTTGGATAGGGAAGCTCTCAATTGCGGCCTCCTCACAATAAGCCCCCGCGTATACAAACTCATACATACTCTCTGAGAATCTCCTCCAGCGCGCTCTTGCTGCTGCTGTGGCTGCGGACGACCTCGGTTCCCCTGCCTTTCGCCCCGTCCACTGCCGTACGGATCATTTTATGCGACACGGTGCCCGTAAACAGAACCATCAAATCCGGCCGCCCAATCTGTTTGTCAAAATCCGCTGACATCTGCGTAAACACCTTTGCCTTACAGTGAAATGCCTTACAAACTTTTACATACTGGCTGACCATCCGGTCATGGCCTCCGACAATTACCACGCTCATGTTCCATCCTCCTTAGTTAGTTTCATATAACTTATTGAGGTTAGTATAATATAACTTTCCATTTTTGTCCAGCTTCATTTTCAGACGCGCATCTTCTGTTTCAAATATGCCTGCTTTTCAGGCACGTATCAGACGGCGCTCCTGAAAAGCATAATAGGCCCGGACATCCATTTGTATGAACCAGCGGAAAAAGAATCTTTCTTTCCCGAAAATAAATCCAACAATCCCCGCCAAAAAAGGAAGCGCGCAGCCCGCAAAGCAGGCTGCCGCGCTTCCCTCATTTCATTCCGGCCCCGTAAACCTCCGCACGGGTTTCTTCTGCCGCGCCATTATCTTTCCCGCCATCCGGCTCCCCTATTCGGACGCGGGGCCCGCTGGCCCGGAGGGCGCCTCATTCCCGATCGACGTATCGCTGCCGGGACCAGACGGGGCCGCCGGCTCAATCGGTATATCAATCTCCGGAATCACTTCCACCGGCTGCTCGGGCTCCGGAATCTGGGCCGGCGGCGTAACCGGTACGCTCACATCGCCGTACTGCAAAATATCCTGCATCCTTCTGCGCATGGGTTCAGACTGAATCTGGCTTATCAGGTTCTGCGCCTCATTCCTGAGCGCTTCCCTGTTTCCGCCTCCAGCGGTTTTCATCTGGTCAAGAAGCTCCTCCGCCCGGTCGGACAGAAGCCGGTCATTCCTGTAATCTCCCACCGTATAGCCCTCGGACAAAATCTCGTCGTCCTCGCGGCCCGGGAAATACTCGCCGCCGCCTCTGGAGCCGTTTTCCTTTGCAGGCTCCTTAAATGAAGCCGGCTCCAGCCCTTCTACCATCCGCGTCATGGCATTTTTCCAGATCGTGGCCGGGTAGGTCCCGCCGTAGAGGCTTGACAGCACCTTCGGCTGGTCATAGCCAACCCACACGGACATGCTGTAATACGGCGTCATGCCGCAGAACCAGCCATCCCGGCTCCCGTTCGTGGTCCCGGTCTTGCCGGCGGCCTCGATTCCCCCTCTCCAGCCCATGGAGCTGGCGGTTCCTCTTGTGATAACGCCTGTCATGATATCGGTCATCACATCCGCCGTGTTCGGCTGGTATACCTGTATGTCCGGATATTCCATAAAAATATCCCTGCCGTTGCGGTCAACCATTTTCACAATACACGTCGGCTCGCGGTATCTCCCGCTCGACGCCAGGGCCGCGTATGCGCCCGCCATCTCCTCTGTGGTGACCCCGTTGGTAAAGCCGCCTAAGGACGCGGCCGGATAGTAATCATCCGGCACGATGCGGTCAAAACGCATCTCGGTCAGATACGACATGCCGATCTCCGGCGTGATATCGTCATAAATATACCAGGCCACGCCGTTGCGGCTCTTCTCCACCGCGGTCCGCAGGGGCATCGTCTCGCCCGGAAGCTCCCGTATCACCGCATCCTTCCGCTTTGCGTCCGCCACGCGGATGTTTTTCACCATACTCGTCGAACGGTATCCGTTTTCCAGGGCAGGCGCGTAGACAATCAGCGGCTTAATGCTGCTGCCCGGCTGGCGGAAGCTCTGGAAGGCGCGGTTTAAGGTGTACGTCTCCGTCTCCTGGCTGCGGCCGCCCACGATGGCCACCACGCGGTTCGTGCTGTTGTCAACGACCGTGGCTGCGCCCTGAAGCTGATAAATCCCGTTCTCCGCCACGCTCTCGTCAAAGGTCAGCACCTGATCCACGGCCTCCTGAAGAATCTGCTGCTTTTCCGGCTCCAGGGAGGTATAAATCTGGTAACCGCCCGTGTAGAGCGCATCCCGCTCCTGGCTGTACACCTCCTCATACTTATCCCGGTATGCCTTGTATTCCGCCTCATCGCGGAAGCCGTATTTGAACTTAAAATTGTCCCGGCGCATCAGGAAACGGATCGCGCAGTCCACCGCATAGGTCGTCTCATAATTGCGCATCGGAACCTTCTGCCTCTGCACCTCGATCGTCTCATTGACCGCCTGCCGGTACTCCTCGTCTGTGATAAAGCCCATAGACTCCATGTCCTGCAAAATCTTATCGCGCCGCTTAATCGCGTTCTCCGGGTGATTGTACGGGTTATAGTAGGTCGGAGAATTCGGGATTGCGCAAAGATACGCAATCTGGCTTAGGCTTAAGTCCTTTGCGTCCTTTCCGAAATATCCCTGCGCGGCTGACTGAAGCCCGTAGTATGTATTGGCAAAGCTGATATCATTCACATAAAACTCCATGATCTGCTCTTTTGTGTATTTCTTTGTCAGATCAAGGGCAATCAGCATCTCCTTCGCCTTTCTCTCAATCGAAACCTCCCTTGTCAGGAAACGGTTTCTCGCAAGCTGCTGCGTGATCGTGCTTGCCCCGTGCTTTTCCTCGCCCTCTGTCCGGAAATAATTGATGGCCACGCGGAAAATGCCCTTTAAGTCAATCCCCGCATTTTCCCAGAAGGTCCTGTCCTCAATCGCGACAAACGCGTTGACCGCATGCTCCGGAATCTCCTCGTATGGCAGATAGCTGGAATCCTCATCGCCGGTCAGCTTTGCCAGGATCTCCCCGTTCGCGTCATAGATAAAGCTGGCCTCCTGCAGACGGAAGGTATCCAAAGTGCTGTTTTCCACCACGCCCGCCACCTGGGACTTATAGTCCTTGTACATCGGATAGACCTTGTAAAACCCGATGCCGACAAGAGCCAGAAGCGCCAGAACGCAGAGGATGAACAGTGTCTTGAACATTACGAGGAAAATGGTTCCGATCGCACGGAAAAATGTGAGGAAGCCTTTGAGGATCTTTTTTCCAATGCCATCTTTGTTTTTCTTCTCTTCCATGTCAATACCCCTTTGTCGTATGTAATCAGCTATAAGGTTTGCAAAGGCCGCGGCGCGCGGCCCCGCCGCCTTATGTGGCAGCCTCATACAGCCTTTTTGTCTATTATAGATGGTTTTCCTGTAAAGGACAACCGCATTTTGATGATTTGTTGAAAATCCCTGTTCTGTTAAATGTTGTCAGGGCCGCCCGTGACGGCTGGCCGGGGGCGCAAATGCGTCACTCGTTTTCCTGGTGTGAATAGAATAGAGTAAGACGTTCTGTTCGCGGGGTATCGTTTTTATGCATTCCCTTATACCGCAGCTTATTATGCTGGTTACCGCTCTCTGCCTTGACTCGTTTGCGGCCAGCTTTGTATACGGCGCTGAGCGGGTCCGTATACCGGCCGCTTCTGTGGCGGTCTTATCGGGCCTTTCCACGGCTGTCCTCATTCTGTCGCTGCTTCTTGGAAGCGGCGTGGGGCATATTGTCCCGCGGAGGCTTACGGAGCTTTTCTGCTTCCTGATTCTGTTTTTGATTGGCTTTGTAAAGCTGTTCGACGGCGCTTTAAAGTCCCTGATCCGGCGTTTTCCCCTGCCGGAAAAGAGGCTTAAATTTTCCGTTTCCCAGTTCCATTTTATCCTGACCGTCTACGCCGATCCGGCGGCGGCCAACGAAGAGGATATCTCCGTCCTTTCTCCCTCCGAGGCGTTTTTTTTAGGGCTCTCCCTGTCCCTGGACAGCGCAGCCGCCGGCTTCGGAGCCGGTATGACGGCCTTCTCCCTCCCGCTGATTACCCTCCTCTCACTCGGCCTTAACACCGCTTCCGTCCTTCTTGGAAGCTGCCTGGGAAAACGCCTGGCCAGCCGGAGCTCCCTGGATCTGTCGTGGCTCTGCGGACTCCTGCTCATCGCGCTGGCCTTTTTTAAATTGCTGTAAATATCCCATAAAATAAAGATTACCGCGGCAGCCCACATCTCATTACGGCTGCTTCTCTGACAGAAAATTGCCTTATTCTGCCCTGTCCGCCGGCCATCCGCGCAGCCCGTTCCCGGCGGCCCTCCCGCAATCCACCCCGGCCAGCCCCCGGACATTTCACCCCCTGAAAGCCCTCGCCGCCCTCTTCACCCCCGCCAAAATCTCATGCGCCCAAAGAGGAACCGACGACATCAAGAACAGCATGCACCATTCCCACAGTGAAAGCGGCGTACACCCAAAGGCTCTCACCAGAAACGGGATCTCCGTCACAGCAGCCTGCAGGCACAAACCAATCAAAAACGAGGCCGCCATCAGCCGGTTGGATCCAAAACCGGCTGAGAATACGGAGCAGTCCACATTGCGCATGCCCACTGCATGGAACAGCTCCGAGAGCCCCAGGACGGTAAAGGCATAGGTCTGGGCGCGCGTCAGAACCCCCTCTTCTGCCAGGATGGCGGAGAGCTCCTTAAAGGTCAGCCCTCGGCCGGCCTCCGTGGCCATTTCCCAGGGAATATAAAAGAAGGCCGTAAGGCTTAACGCCGCGATCAGGAAGCCGTAAAAGATGGTGTAAAACCATCCGCCGCGCGCGAAAAGCGATTCGTCCGCCTTTCTCGGCGGGCGCGCCATCATCTGCGCGCCGTCGTTTTTGTCCACGCCGAGCGCCAGGGCCGGCAGGGAGTCGGTGATTAAGTTGACCCACAGGATATGGCTCGATTTCAGCGGGGAGGACAGGCCGGCCGCCACGGCCGCAAACATGGTGGCGATCTCCCCGAAGTTCGAGGACAGGAGGAAAATCACGGATTTTTTGATATTTTCGTAGATCCCCCTGCCCTCCTCAATGGCCCGCTCGATCGTGGCAAAATTATCGTCCGTGAGGATCATGTCCGAAGCCTGCCTGGCCACATCCGTGCCTGTTTTCCCCATCGCAATCCCGATATCCGCGCATTTTAAGGAGGGCGCGTCGTTTACGCCGTCCCCGGTCATGGCTGTGATATTGCCGTCCGCTTTTAAGGCTTTTACAATCCGCACCTTGTGATCCGGCGATACCCGGGCAAATACGGACGTGCGCCGGATCCGCTTTGCGAGCTCCCCGTCGTCGAGGCGCTCCAGTTCATAGCCGGTCATGCACTCATCCTCGCCCTGCGCGATGCCGAGCTTCCTGGCGACGGCCAGGGCCGTGGCCGCGTAGTCCCCGGTGATCATGACTGTGCGGACGCGCGCGCGCTTAAAAACCTCCACGGCCTGTCTGGCTTCGGGTCTTGGCGGATCCATCATGCCTGCCAGTCCCAGGAATGTCATATGGTAATCCGACGGGCGGCTTCCCCCTTCCGTCATGGCCGCGGCCAGCACGCGCAGAGCCTGATCGGACAGCTCGCGAAAAGCCTCCTCAATCCGTTTGCGCTCCGCCCCGTCCAGTGTCTGGATCTGCCCGTTTTTCATCACATGGCTGCAGCGCTTTAACACCACGTCCGGCGCTCCCTTGGTGTAGGACACCGCCTGCTTCCGATCCCGGTGAAACGTCGTCATCCGCTTTCTCTCTGAGTCAAAGGGAACCTCGGCCTGGCGCGGCTTTTCCCTGTTTAAGCGCTCCGGGTCGAGGCCGTTTTCAATGGCCAGCCTTAAGAGAGCCGACTCGGTGGGTTCTCCCGTCTCCCGCGTGGCGTCGTTGCAGAGACAGAATGCTTCCATAAGCCTGCGTTTCGTCTCCCCTCCGCCGGCTCCCGGCTCCTGAATTTTCCCGTCAAAATAGCAGGCCGTGACCGACATCTCATTTTTCGTCAGCGTCCCTGTCTTATCCGAGCACACCACGCTCACTGCGCCCAGCGTTTCCACGGAAGGAAGGCGCCTCACAATGGTCCCGGCCTTCACCATCCGCGTCACGCTGAGCGCCAGCACGATCGTGACTACAGCCGGGAGCCCTTCCGGCACGGCCGCCACGGCCAGGGAAATGGCCGTGATCAGCATTTCCAGCACATCGCGCTTCTGGAACACGGCCATCACGAACAGAAGCGCGCACAGAAGGACTGCGCTTACGCTTAAGATACGCCCCAGATCCGAAAGCCGCCTCTGGAGCGGCGTTTCCTCCTGCGGCGCTTCATGGATCAGGGCCGCGATGCGGCCAATCTCTGTGTCCATGCCTGTGGCCGTCACGATACCGCGCGCGCGCCCGGACGCGACGTAGGAGGTCATAAACGCCATATTTTTCCGATCCCCTGCCGGAAGCTCCCGGCCGGCCAGAAACGCGCTGCTCTTACTCACCGGAACCGACTCCCCGGTGAGAGCCGATTCCTCCATCCTGGTATTCACGGTCTGTGTCAGCCTTACATCTGCCGGGACCTGACACCCTGCGGCGAGGATGACCACATCGCCGGGAACAAGCTCCTGCGCGGAAATCTCCTGCTCCCTCCCGTCCCTCACCACCGCCGCCGTCGGGCTCGTAAGGCTTTTCAGCGATTCCAGCGCCGCCTCCGCCTTTCCCTCCTGGATCACGCCCACCACGGCATTCATCGCGACCACGGCCAGTATAATCGCCGCATCGCTGTATTCCCGCAGCATGATGGAAATCCCGGCTGCGGCAAACAGGACGAAAATGAGGGAATCGCAAAGCTGCGCGGCCAGCCTGGATACAAGCGTCCGCTTTTTCTCCTCCTTCAGACAGTTGGGCCCGTAGTGTTCCAGCCGCCGTTTCGCCTCCTCCCCGCTTAAGCCTGTCCTCTCGTCCGTATCCATCTGCCTGACGATCTCTTCAATGGTCTTTTGCTCATACATCGCTCTATCTCTCCCTTCCTCCTGCTGACAGTATGTCTTATGCAAACCTTATGAGCAGAAACGGAAAAATAGAACTGCTATGCTCTCCTCTTTTCCTTTTCCCTGAAGCATTTGAGCACAATGGACGCCGAATACTGGTATGCGTAGATGCACCGTTTCATCAGCTCCTGCTCCTCGGGCGTCTTGCAGACGCTTAAAATCATCTCCTCCTCTTCCTTCTGCAGATAAGCCTCCCCGTTGGCGTCCCTCTCCCGGACAGGCTTGTAGATCCTGTATTTCTTAAAGTAATCCGGACACGGGAACTGCTTGTTTTTTACCGGCTCCGGCACGATCCGGAGCTTATACTTATCCGACATCCTCGCCAAAATATTGTGAACTTTTTCACAGCTCTCCCGCGTGCTGTTCTCCCTGGGCGGGATACAGAGTAAATAATCCATACGATCCTCCTTCATATATCATGAGCGCCGGGAGCCCCGCCGCACCTGATTTTGCGGGGTTCCAGACGTACATGGGCGCTCCCGGAGATTATACCATATTTTCCGGGATTGGGGTAGATTACCCAAATTCGTTAATAAAAGGTTTATAGAATGGTAAGATTTTGTAACTTGTACTTACAATTCCCATTTGGTAGACTGAAAGATAGACGGAAATGCCCCGCTCCGGCGGGGTTCAGCCGCTTTTACTGACGATCTGTTTCGAGCGTGTTTGAAAAATGCTCCAGGAAAAGAAAGGACATCATCCATGAGACATCTCTACATAAACCATGTAAATGATCCCGAAAAACGCCGCTCCTCCCGCAGGGCCGGGCGGATAGCGGCTCTCACGGCGGCAGGCGCCCTGGCGGCGTCCCTTATGCTCTCCCCGGTCCGCGCCCTCGCAGGGCCGGGCGGCGGGACCGAAAGCCCTGCCCAGTCCCCGTTAAGCGGCCCAGGAGGCGGCGCCGGGAGCTCCTCCTCTTCCGGCTCCCTGCCAGACGGCGTAACGGCCGGCTACGGCGTCTCGGCCGTTGCGCCGGGGCTGGGCGCATACCGCCCGGATCCCGCCGCCCCGGGAGCCATCGCAAAGGGCATCGACGTTTCCTACTGGAATCAGAACATCAACTGGGGGCAGGCCGCTTCGGATAATATCCAGTTTGCCATGCTGGCCACGCGCTTTAGAGGCGAGGCGGATCCCTTTTTCCCGGTCAATGCGGACGCGGCCAGCAAGGCCGGCTTAAAGCTGGGCGCCTATATCTATTCCTACGCCACGACCCCTGAGATGGCGGAGCAGGAGGCGGATTTTGTCATTAACCTCATCAAGGATTACCCCATCTCCTTCCCCGTCGTGTTCGACGCCGAGGATGCGGAAACCCTTGGCGCGCTCTCTCCCGCCGAGGTGAGCCAGGTGATCAACGCCTTCTGCCGCCGGGTGGAGGCCGCCGGCTATCACCCCATGGTCTATGCGAATGAATACTGGTTAAACAACAAGATCGACCTGTCCGCGCTCCATTATGACATCTGGGTCGCCCGTTACGCCGACTCGTTCACGTACGCAAACCCCGCCATGTGGCAGGCTTCCAATACCGGCAGCTTAAGCGGCGTAAACGGCAATGTGGACATCAATTATCTCTACAAGGATTTCACGGCCGTGATCCCCGCCGACTCCTGGAAAACCATTAACGGGCAGCGCTACTATTATAAAAGCCATGTCATGCAGAAGAACGCCTGGATAAACGACGGGCAGCATTTCTATTACATGGACGCCTCCGGCATACCCTTAACCGGATGGCAGGAGATCGGAGGCAGCCTCTACTTTCTGGACGCTGCGGACGGCCACATGAATACCGGATGGCAGCAGGCAGGCGGATCCTGGTACTACCTGCACCCGGAAAGCGGTTCTGTACAGACCGGATGGCAGGCTGTGGACAATGCCTGGTACTACCTCGCCGCGGACGGACGCATGCAGACCGGATGGATCGATCTGGACGGCGCGCGGTACTATCTCGGAAGCGACGGGCGCATGGCCGCTGGATGGCAGACGCTTGACAATGCCCGCTATTATTTCGGAGGCGACGGGCGCATGGCCACAGGATGGCTGGAGGCAGACGGCGCGCTGTACTACTTAAATCCCGCGGACGGCGTCCTGGCTGTGAATACCGTTCTGGATAAGGACGGCGTCCTGTATCAGGCAGGCGCGGACGGCATATGCGCTCCGATCCCGGTACAGACTGAGGAAAACGGCGGCGCAGAAAGCGCAGAGGGACAGCCGGATGAAACCGGCGCTCCCGCAGGGAACACACAGGGACAGCCGGTGGAGCCCGCAGGCCCGGCGGGCTGACTTCGGATGAAAGCGCGGCGGTGCTAAAGCTTTTCCCTTTAATTATACAGAAAGACAGCCCTTGCGGGCTGTTTTTCTGCGCAAAAAAGGCGCGGAACGCCGCCTTTCGGCAGCGCCCGCGCCTTTAACTCATCTGCTCCTCTTACCGCAGATGGAACAGAAGATTCATATCCCGAATCTCCCGCTCGGTGCTCATCCCTCTCGTCTGCGCAGGGGCCTTCTTCTCCTCGGACGGCAGATTGTAAAGATGTGAAATCTGGCTCATACCTTCCATTAAAATTTTTTTATCTTCTCTTGACATTGTAATCATCCTTTCCATATTCACGCCGCATGCGGCGCATCATTTCTGAAGGGATACCCCCGTAAACAGGAAACCGTAACGGAGAAGCATCTTCCTTTCATGTGCTTTAGTATAACACAATCCATGTGATTGTCAATGCATTCCGCCGACTTTCGTCAGTATTCTCCGGGGTATAACCCATGAATTATAAGACAATATATGCCGTATTTATATGTTTCGTCAAAATGACGGCAAATGACGGATAACTACAAGTCCTTTTGTGCGTGATCCCGGTTCGTCCCTGATCCGTCTCTACAGCCTTATTATATATCCCGTTGGATACAGAAATCCCGCGGGGGCCGATTCACATAATGGCACACTACGCCCCCAGAAAATGCGAAAATGCCACGCTGTACGCGAGGATGCACCACGGCTTTCCGAGCAGTATGATCGCCGTAAATTTCCGGGCGCTCATGCCGGTAATTCCCGAAAGGTAGCAGAAATAATCATCCGGGCAGAGCGGAAGGAGAATCATCAGAAACAGGATCAGGGAAAACGATCGGCTCCTGCCGGCCCATATGGCCCACCGCTCATAGCGCTCTGATGAAAACAGGAGGCGGATCAGCCCGATACCGTATCTGCGCGCAATCAGAAAGGCGAGCACCGACCCGGCGCAGATGCCGATATAATTGCACCAGAAGCCGCCCATGCATCCAAAGAGGATCGCCCCCGCCGCACACCCGATAAAGCCGGGCAGAATGGGGATCACCACCTGAAATGCCTGAAGCGCCCCCAGGATAAAGGGACCCAGCATCCCAAAGCCCGCGATATACTCCCTCAGCGTCGCGGCTGAGTCGAATTTTCCTTCCATATATGCCTGTACGAAAAAAAATGCGGTCAGGATACCGATGATGAAACAGAGGATCCCTGCCACACGTTTGATTGTCATTTCCATGCCGTATTCCCCTCCATGACGGCGAAAGCCCCGTTAAGCGGCCCTCTGTAAAAACCGCGCTCTTTTGCAAAAAGAGCCTGTATCCCCCGAAGAGAATACAGGCCCTGTTCCTGTGTCTTAATACATATTGGAGCCCGCTGTTTCCTTGAGCTTGAACTGTTCCAGAAGGTTGCGCAGCACCTGTACCTGGCTGGAAAGCTCTTCGCTCGCCGCTGCGCTGGCCTCGGAAGTCGCCGAGTTGTTCTGAACCACGCTGGCAATCTGGGAGATGCCCTCGCTGATGCCGCCCACGGAGCTGGACTGCTGTGCCGACGCGTCTGAAATCTGGTGAACCCGCTCGATCACGGCCTGCGAGCTCTTCACAACATTGCCCATGGCTTCCTGGGTGGATTCCGTGAGCTGTACGCCGTTGGAAACCGCGCTCAGCGTCTTCTCAATCAGATCCGAGGTGCTCTTGGCCGCCTCTGCGCTCTTGGCCGCAAGGTTCCTCACCTCGTCAGCCACCACGGCAAAGCCCTTGCCCGCCGACCCGGCGCGCGCCGCCTCAACCGCTGCGTTTAAGGCCAGGATATTCGTCTGGAAGGCGATATCCTCGATCGTCTTGATGATATGGCCAATCTCATTGGAGCAGCCGCTGATCTCATCCATGGCCTGCGACATATCCCGCATCTGGTTATTGCACTGTTCCATGTGGTGCTCCACCTGATCCGCCTGATCGCTGGCCTGGTTTGCATAGTCCGCGTTGCTCTTTATCTGTCCGGAAACGAGATTGATCGTCTTTACCAGGTTGTCAATCTCATTCGCCTGCTCGGTCGCTCCCTGCGCCAGGCTCTGCGCGCCGCTGGCGACGCTCTCAGCGCCGTTGCCCACCTGAACGGCAACCAGGTGGATCTGAGCCATGGTCTCATTGAACTGCCGGCGGATCGTGCCGATTGAATTCTCAATCGCCACAAAATCGCCGATATAGCTGATATTCGACTCTGTGGTCAGATCTCCCTTGGAAATTGCATTTAAATTGTCTGATATATCAGTTATATACATTGCAAGCGTCTTCGCCGCATCGTTTAAGCTCTTTGCCAGAATGCCGATCTCATCCCGGTTGGAAACCTGAATCTCAAAATCAAGCTCCCCGCGGGACAGGCGCTGGCTGTCCGCTGTGATCACGTCGATCGGGCGGACGATGCTGCTGAATACGTACCGGAGCAGGAGGAAGCAGGAAATCAGCGTCACGATAATCGTTATCAGCGCTGCAATGATCGTCGCCGTGATTGCGTTCCCAAGTTCATCCTCTTCCTTGTGAACCTGATCGTTATTGGCTTCCACGATCTCCTCCAGCAGAGATACCAGGCTTGTGACATTTTTCTTAACTACATTTAAGTACATCTCCTTCGCCTGCTCATGATTCTGTTTATTCAGATCCAGAATCTCCGTCGCAGACGCATGGATTGCCTCGTGAATCGGAATAATCTCGTCCATCAGGCTGAGGATCCTCGAATTCTTGATACCCGATCGGTCTGTATTGTACAGCCACTTTCCCAATACGCAGGTCGTACAATCCGTGCTGCCTGTAAACTCAGTGTCATAGCTGATGGCGGAACTTAGGTTTTCAATCCAACTGTAATGCGCCTTCTCCGCCGAAAGCGCCATTGTATGGATATTGATGGCCTCTACCGTCTCTTCATTGATGCGCTTGATTTTCCTTAAATACATTACTGTGCTGGTTCCGCTGACAATCACTACCACAAAAATAAGCGCCACTCTCATCCAAATCGCTTTTTTAATTGATTTTTCCATGATTCATCCTCTTTTTCCGGGCCTGGCCTGAAAATAAGGGAATATCCCTATTCCCCTTACTTTAACCTCCCTTATATTGTCTGTTTATAAAAATTATACATGAAACATTATATTATTTCAATAGCCATATTCAATATGATCCGTTTTTTTTTAATTTGGAACAAAAAAATTAACAGGATTATAGCGCCTCTGGATTTCCATGGAGCGGTTACAGTGTATACGCATCCCGGGAGTATCCTCTCATCTGCTCACAACTGCTTCTCTGTAACCGCCCAGAGGTTATCTGAACAGTTACATCTACTATTATAGTATCAAATCTTATCAAAAATGTTCCTTGAAAGCGCGCCGGAAAAGACGGCCCGGAACAAAATTTCTCCGGCCGGGCCGCCTTTTTCATATTGTCAGGGAAATCATGGATAACCGGCTGACATCGATACCATATATAACACATAGATTGTAACCAGACAGGGGATTTTCAGGAAAAAACCGCATGTCCAGGCTTTCATCCCGCTATGGCCGCAGCCCCATGCCGCCCTCAAGGGTGATCGTCTCCCCGGTCATATATTTAAAGTCCTCGGAAGCAAGCTGTACGCAGACTCTTCCTATCTCGCGCTCCGCATCGCCAAAATGGCCGGCAGGCGGAACCTTGACATTCTGTTTAAATGCCTCCGGATAGCCTTTTTCAAATTGTTCGAGCTGCGCCGTCCAGGCCAGCGGGCAGATCACATTGACATTGACGCCGTCCCCGGCCCACTCTGTAGCAGCCACGCGGCTTAAGCCGCGGATCCCCTCCTTCGCCGCCGCATAGGCGCACTGCCCGTAGTTTCCAAACAGGCCGGCCCCTGACGCGAAATTGATCACCGTTCCCCGCGTCTCCTTTAAGTGCGGGTAGCATGCTTTCATATAGTAAAATGCCGCGTACAGGCCGGAATACAGGGCCAGATCAAACTGCTCTGTGGTGTGCTCGGATAACGGCACTCCGGAAGCCGAAGCCTGGGCGTTATTGATCAGCACGTCGATGCGCCCGAATGCCTCCATCGCCTTTTCCACCACTCCTGCGGCCACCGCCTCGTTGTCTGCGCCTGCGTTCACATCCGCCTGGCAGATGAGGACCTTTATCCCATAAAGGCGCTCCAGCTCCTCCTTCGCATCCTCCAGCTTTTTTACGTTGCGCCCTGTGATGACCAGATTAGCCCCTTCTTTTGCATAGGCTGTCGCTATCCCATAACCGATCGCGCCGCACCGGCCGTCGCTTAAAACCGCGCGCCCGGCGCCTGTGATGATCGCCGTCTTTCCTGTTAAAAATCCCATGTCTCCCTCCTGATTCCTGACGATTAAACGAACAGCTCCGCCTCCGCCCTTCTCGTGTAATTCTGCTCCAGCATCGCCACATGAGATAAGAAGGCCGGATCGTCAAAATATTTGGCCTGAACCGGGCATTTTTTAATGCATGCCTGGCACTTGATGCAGATACCTGTCACCTGCGCCGGATCCTCCGCGCTGATCGAGCCCATCGGGCACGCCTTTGCACAGATCCCGCACTTATCGCACAGCTCTGTCTTCGTCTTCGGCTTTGCCTTCAGGAATACGGCCGGCTTTCCGTCCGTTCCGAGCGGGGTATAGTACGGTCCCACCGGGTCGTCGCCCCGGACCTCGATCGGCGCCGGGATCTCGGTCATCTCTTCCACCTTCCTGGACACCTCGCTCGCAAACTCCGCGAGCCGTTCCATGTCCTCCCCATTCGGGCGGCCTGTGGCCAGCTTATCTGAAAATACGTGCTCCGTCGGGATCCCTGCCCCCGCAATGGTATGGAACCCATTCTTTTCCAGCTCATTCCTGAGCTCAATGAGGCCATTGTCAAAATTGCGGTTTCCAAATGTCGTCACCGGGATCGCCAGCGCGCCTTCCCCCTTAAAATGATTCTGTAAAAACGAAAGCATCTTGTTCGGCACTCGTCCGGCATAGACCGGCATGCCAAATACAATCAGCCCGTCCGGCTTAAAGACCGGAACCTCCTCCCGGTTCTCAGGAAGCGTAAAATCGTAGATCTGCAGCGAGACATCGAGTTCCTCTGCAAGCTGGCCTGCGATGGTCTTCACCACGGATTCGGTATTGCCTGTGGGACTGAAATACACAGCCCTTACCCTTGAAATCTTCATATGCCTTATCCTCCTCTCCGTTTCTATGTACCAGCCGCCGTCCGCGCTCCGTCGGGGAGCGCGGACGCGGCCCCTGTCCGAAATCAGACCCCGCCCGGCGCGCCCCTTTACCGGGCCTGCGCGTAAACAGGCCATCCCGGGACGCCCCCCCCCTCACGAAAGCCCTGCCGCTAAGCCTCTTTCTTGGTATTCAAATACTCCTGGATAGCGTCCATCACCTTGTCCGCATCCAGGCCATGAACCTGGCAGGCTTCCTCCAGCGATTCTCCAATTGAAGACGGGCAGCCGACACAGTGCATTCCTGACTGCATCAAAATATAGGCAATCCCCATATCGTACTCCAGCATCTGGCCCATCGTAGTCTGTTTTGTAATCTCCATCTCTCTGTACACTCCTTCATTTTCCGTTTCATCCATCGCCCGCTGCTGTCATGCACAGCCTGCATTCTTTATTTTAATATGTTTTGCACATTTTTACTACTACTTTTTAGTAAAATTTTTGTTATATTTTTCATTCTCCCGATCCGGCGCACAACTGCAGGCCGCCTGGCGCGCCGGCAGGCGGACCTCCTCACAGATCGGCGGGCGGACGCAGCCCGTTGTAATACGCCTTTGTCATCTCAATAAAATCCCTGGCCTGAGGCGTCACAAACACATTCTTTTTGTAGAGGAACAGGAGAGGGACGCTGAACGGCGGGGCGCCCACGGTAAAAAACGCCAGATGATCCACATGGGAGACCTGGCGGCTGCCGCCCTCGGGAAGGAAGGTCACGCCAAAGCCTGCGCTGACGAGATTCACGGCCGTGGTCGTGCTCGTGCTGTAAAGGGACTCCACGCCCTCCAGCCCCATCCTCGCAAAAAGGTTTTCCTGCGCCTGGCCCA
This sequence comes from Otoolea muris, assembly GCF_943193115.1. Taxonomy (NCBI): domain Bacteria; kingdom Bacillati; phylum Bacillota; class Clostridia; order Lachnospirales; family Lachnospiraceae; genus Otoolea; species Otoolea muris. The sequence continues at coordinate 19,089 of NZ_CALPCY010000008.1, read as the reverse complement.
TGACCTGATCGCCTGGCAGGAGGATAAACCGTTCGCCCTTAAACAGGGACAGATCGATCGGGGCCGGCCTTTTTACGCTTGTCTTAAGCCCGCGGATCAGAGGATTCTCCCGGTTGACTGCCAGGAGCATCCGCTCATGAATCACTGTCTCATACACCAGATCATCGAGGTGCTGCGGAATATTCATCAGGGCAAAATCGATCTTTTCCTCGAGAAGGAGCTCCTGGAGCCGGTCCGAGTGGTGTTCATGCAGAACCACCGCATCCCGGGATGCGAGGCCATATAGGCAGGGAGAATCTCAGGCAGGACCACGGAACCCCTCCAGAGGGACATTCCCACATTCAGGATCCGGCTCCTGCCGCTTTTTATCTCGTCAAGCTGCGACGCAAACCTCCCCGCCAGGTTTCCCACGCCCTCCAGATACGTCTGGTAGAGCTTTCCCGCCTCTGTGAGCGTCAGCGGGGAATGGCTTCTGTCAAAAAGCTTCGCCCCCAGATCCTTCTCCAGCCGGCCGATGCACTGGCTTAAATACGGCTGGGACAGATACAGCCGCTCCGCCGCTTTGGATACGCTTCCCTCCCGCGCCACGGTAAGAAAATATTCCGGATTCTTTATATTCATCATCTCGCCTCAATCCGCTGTATGGGACCGCGCGCCTCCAGCCGGAATTTACATCCGCCATGCGGCCCGCGCCCGGCATTACCGTCCCAGCGTCTCCTCCTGCAGCCTGTCAAATTTCTCCATACACGCATCCACCGAAGCGCCTTCCATGAGCTCCCGCACAATCTGGCACGTGTTTCCCCACTGCTCAAGCTTCATGCCCGCGTTGGAGCCAAGGACATAAACATTTTCCTTTATCTTATCATTTAAAGGCTTTAAGGCCGGAATGTGCTCCACCTCCACATGTTCAGAGGGGGAGATAACCTTGTTGGTTTCTGCATATACCTGCAGCGCCTCATCCGAGAGGATCGCGTTTAAGACCTGCTTCGCTTCCTCCAAATGCCCGGCTTCCGCGCTGATCCCGTATCCGGTCATGGACACGACCGGCATCTGGCCGCGGCTGCTTGGAAAGCCGATCACCTTAAGCTCAAAATCCGGCTTGCCGTAGGCTGTATCCGCATTTGCCGCCCCCCAGTAGGCCATGACGATCGGCGTTTTCTGCGCCAGGAAATCAGGTCCTTCGCCCTCGATCGCCTCATACGTACAGGCTGTCTCCGCGTCGATATAGCCGCGGTCCATCAGCTCCTTTAAGAATTCAAAGCCGGGGCGCATGTAGTCGCTGTATTTTTTCTCCCCCCTGTTCAGAGCCTCTATCTCCTCCTGCGTATGGCCGTTGTTATATAAATCCGCGTAGCCGATCGCAAATACAAAGGATTCCAGCCACCAGCGGTTCGCTCCGATCGGCGTCCTGATCCCATGCTCCTTAAATACCCGGCAGCATTCCAGCAGATCCTCCGGCGTCTCGGGAAGCGCAAGACCGTACTCGTCAAACATATCCGTATTCACAAACAGACCGTATACCACCACCTCCTGGGGAACCGCGACCAGCTTTCCGTCAACCGTATTCGCTGTCCTCACAACCTCCCTTATATTCTTTGTGTTCTCAAGCTCCGATAAGTCCAGAAGCGCTCCTTCCATACCCAGGATCTGGATCGTGTCCGGATTCAGGAGATAAAGATCATCCATGTGGTGGCGCACCCGGTCAAGCGCCACGTCATCATACGTCTTTTCCTTATAGTTTTCCGCTGTATACGTCCTGTAATCCACCGTAATACCCAGCCTCTCCTCTGCCATTTCGATGGTTTTATCAAAGGCAGTCCTCGCAATATTGCTGGCATCGGGTTTCGATTTTTCCATGGCGCCAAACAGATTGACAACCGTTTCATGATCCTTCTCTGAGATGATCACATTTTTGCCGGAGCCCCCGGTTCCTTTGCAGGCTGTCATCGTAAGCGCCATCATCCCTGCCAGGCAGACGGCTGATATTATCCTCATACGCCTCTTCCTTCCTGTTTTGACTCTTTATAGCCGGGACGCGCGGTCTCGCAGCGCACACTGCCTCACCATTTTCTTTAACAATCCCATATCAATCGGTTTTGCCAGGTGAACATCCATCCCCGCGTCCAGCGCCGCCTTTTCATCCTCTGAAAAGGCGTTCGCTGTCATGGCGATAATCGGTATACGCCCTGCGTCCGGACGCTTAAGCGCCCGAATCGCCCTTGTCGCTTCATATCCGTTCATAACCGGCATCTGGACATCCATCAGGATCGCGTCAAACTCCCCCTCAGTGGAAGCTTCAAAGCGTTCCAGCGCCAGACGGCCGTTCCCGACAATTTCAAACTTTGCTCCTTCGATTTCCAGGAGCTCTGCCAGAATCTCCGCGTTGATCTCATTATCCTCCGCTGCGAGCAGGCAGATCCCCTCAAGGCTTTCGCCTTCATCCTCTGTGTTCTCTGCCCCGTGTTCCCTATCCCGCATTTCGATGATCGCTTCTTTAAATGCAGACACAAAAAACGGCTTTGCAAGGATTCCCGTCCGCTCCACTGAAAGCGCGGCCTCCTGCGTCCTGTCCCCTCCGCCGGCCGCCAGAAACAGGATCGGCGAAACCTCTCCCGACGCCCGGAGCCGCTGCGCGGCCAAAACACCGTCCATGTCCGGCAGCTTCTCGTCTAAAAGAATCATCTGGTAGCCGCCGCCGGACCGGCGGCGATCGCATGCCAGGCGCAGGGCCTCTTCCCCGTCTGATACGGTGTCCACATGGATTCCGGTGTCTTTCATAAGCGTCCTGATGCTCTCCCGGACCCCGGCGTCGCCGTCCGCGGCCAGAATATGGGAAATACCGCTCGCCTCCCAAAATTTCTGATCCGCCCGGCCCTTCGGGATGCGCAGCTCCAGTTCCACCCGGAAGAGACTGCCTTTTCCCACCTCGCTCGACACATCGATGGTCCCGCCCATGAGCTCCACGATATTTTTCGTGATCGCCATGCCGAGCCCCGTGCCCTGGACCTTATTTGTCGTGCTGTTCTCCGCCCTGGTAAACGCCTCAAAGATCGTCTCCAGATATTCCGGCGTCATCCCGTACCCGTCGTCCTCCACCTCGATCCGGATGTGCTCGTACGGGCCCGGGCGCTGCTTAAGCCCAATAATCCGCAGCCAGATATGGCCTCCCTCTTCCGTGTATTTCACCGCGTTTGAAAGAAGGTTGATCAAAATCTGATTGAGCCGCGTCTCATCGCCCATCAGATACTCATGCTTAATATCCGTTACCGACACCTCAAAGCTCTGATTCCGCGCGCCTGCCATGGGCCGTATGATCGCATCCACAGAAGATACCAGGTCGCTGAGCGTAAACTCCTCGATCGCAAGCGCCACCTTGCCGCTCTCGATCTTGGAGACATCCAGGATGTCATTAATCAGGCTCAGCAGGTGCTGCCCGGATGCGGTGATCTTCTTTGTGTACTCCCGCACCTTAACCGGATTCTCCGCATCCCTGGAAAGCAGAGACGTAAACCCCAGAACCGCGTTCATCGGCGTGCGGATGTCGTGCGACATATTGGAGAGGAACGTCGTCTTGGACTGGTTCGCGACCTGCGCGGCCTGCAGCGCCTGCGCAAGCTGCCTGTTGTGAATCTCACGCTCCGCCTCGCGCTCCCTCCGAACACGCTCCTGCTGCCTCTGGTTAAAATAATAGAGCACACAGCAGAGGAAAAACGCAATCAGCATCACCGCGACCACGATAAAAATATTCTGGTTTACCGTCCGCCCCTCCTGCTGGATCGCCTCAATCGGCACATAACCGATCAGATACAGCGCCCCGCCGTTGACGGACCACATATAGTTCAGGGAGCTCTTGCCCTGAATATCATGGTAAAACAGAATGTTCTTACCGCTTCTCACGCACTCCGAGACCTCGTCCCTCAGATCCTCCTCAAGAATATTGTTCGCCCTGTAAAAATCCTCCAGATTTAAGTGCCCCGCGTTCCTCTCGCCCATGCCCCTGGGCTTTAACACCAGCCGCTCGCTCTTGGCGTCCATAATATAAAGCATGGCTCTGCCGTTATAAAAGCCCTTGGGCAGCGATTCGTCGAATGAATCGTACACATATTCGATATAGAGTGTCGCGATCTCCTCCTCATCCTTTAGAACCGGGCATTTCATCGTATACGCCCATGTTCCCATATAATTTAAGTAGGACTGCGAAACCGGAAGCCCGCCCGCCGTCTTTCCCTCTGAAAAGTCCAAATCCTTTGCCGAAAAGCCGTCCCCCATATTGGAAACGCCCTCCGTCTCCCCGGACGGGATAAACGACATGCGGACCATGGTGCTGTTTTTATTGTAGGAGCGGATAAATTCCTCCGGATCCTTAATCGTGGCCAGCTCCTGCGCAATCAACTGCTGGAACTCCGCCTCCTTCTGCAAAATCGCTTCCGTCGTGCCCTTAATCAAATCCAGGCTTTCACTTAAATTCTGGATCGCCGATTCTGACATCTCCACGGAAATCTTGCGCGATACGGTGAACACGACGGCCCCCAGCATGCAAAATACGAATATGATCGATAGAAACAACGGAATCCCTCTGTCGGTTCCGGCTTTGCCATGTTTTCTTTTCATTTCCGCTATATCCCCGCCGCCTGCGGCGCTGTTGATTTTTGTCATTACTGCATACGTTATTATACTCGCTAAGAGTATTTTATGCAACCGCATTTCCTGTCTGTGTATTAGGAGGCAGGGAATGTAACGAATGAACCAATAACCATATAATGCCGCCCCAAAATTTTATTAAACTTTTTTCATTTTCCTCTTGCATTTTTTCCCAACCCATGCTATTATATAGGAGTCATCACATATAGCAAGTGGCCTGTTGGTCAAGCGGCTAAGACGACGCCCTCTCACGGCGTAAACCCGGGTTCGATTCCCGGACAGGTCATAGAAGCTGTTACAGAGTATTCTGTAGCAGCTTTTTTCATTCTGTATTTATCTCAGGAAACCGCGCAGACGCCTGTGGATCGCAGACGGCCGGGCAGACACATCCGCCGCCCGGCCGTTTGCACAGCCGCCATACGCGTAAGGCCGCTGCGCCGGATCATCATCCATGCCGGTGCATGGAGAATGAATCCATATCGTAATTCTTCAGATTTTCATAAACGGCTCTGCCGTCTGCCTCGCCGATCAGCTTATCCCTTGACTTTTTGGCCTCCAGCTCGGTCTTGTGCTTGCTGGGGCCGCCGACACAGCCGCCGACGCAGGCCATTCCTTCTATAAAGTCCTCGGGAAGGCGGCCCATTTTGAGAAGCAGAAGCGCTTTCTTGCACTCCGCCGCGCCGTTGCAGCGCGCTACCTTGATGTCCGTATTCTCCCCGGTTTCCTTTAAGCACTGCAGCACAGCCGCCGTCACGCCGCCGCCGTTTCCGAAGCGCTTTCCGAATACGCTGGACTCCTGGGTGGAGTTGGCCTCCGGCTCGAGCGTGATGTCTTTGGCGCGCAGCATGGCGCGGATCTCGCCGTAGGTCATGGCATAGTCCGCATTGCCCTGGATATTCAGATCAAGCGTCTCGCTCTTTTTGGCAATGCACGGCCCGATGAATACGGTTACGATCTCCGGATCCTTTGCCTTGAGCATTCTGGAAACGCCGCACATCGGCGAAACGGTGGTTGACATGTTGTCAAGCACCTCGGGGAAATGCTGGCGGATCATGTTTACAAAGGCCGGGCAGCAGGAGGTGGTCATCTTTTTGCCTTCCTTGTAGGCTTCTGCCCACTCCGCGGCCTCCGCCGCCGCCGTCATGTCGCCTCCCAGGCCGACCTCGATGAGATCTGCAAAGCCCGCTTTTTTGAGGGCGGTCCTCCAGCTCGCGAAGGTGATATCATCCCCGAACTGGCCTTCCGTCGCCGGGGCCAGCATGGCGACCACCTTTTTCCCGGCGCTTATTAAGCGGATGACGTCAACCATAAAGGTTTTGGAGCCAATGGCCCCGAACGGGCAGCTATGGATGCATGCGCCGCACTGGATGCATTTCTTCTCATCGATCACACAGATCCCGTACTCGTCATACGTGATGGCATCCACGGGGCACACCTTTTTGCAGGGCCGCTCTAAGTGGGCGATGGCATTGTACGGACACGCCTGCGCGCATTTACCGCACTCGCGGCATTTCTCCGGGTCAATATGGGCTTTGTTGTCGCCCATGGAGATCGCGCCGAAGGGACAGGAGTTCTGGCACGCCTTTCCCATACATTTCCGGCAGTTGTCCGTTACGGTGTAGGAGGCGATTGGGCACTCCTCGCAGGCCGCGTTGATGACCTGCACCACATTGTTCGTATTGCGCCCGGACGGGCACTTGCCCTCCGCCAGGCGGACTCTCTGCTTGATCAGCTCTCTTTCTTTATAAATACAGCAGCGGTACTGCGCCTGCGGGCCGGGAATCATCTTGTAGGGGAGTTCCTCACGTCCCTCCTCCAGGTTTCCCTCCCAGGCGAGCTTTGCCACCTCGTAAAGCACCTCATGTTTTAACTGCAGTAATGTCGCGTCATTTGTTACCATGTTCCTTATCCTCCTTATCGTAACGCACTAATAATACGTCGCCGTCACCTTTTTCCCCATCCGCTCTACAATCTCCATTAGCTGCTTCACCAGGTTCTGCCGGATGCCCAGCTCAAACAGGCCCGGGTTCTGGTAAGCTCCGTTAAACGCCCTCCCCACAAAGAGCTTAAGCTCCGTGCAGTCCTCAATCAGGATCTTTGCCATCATGGACGCGCCGTTGTTCTTGTCAAGCTCCTCAAAAAAACCGCTGTCCAAGTCGCACTCCTTCACATAGCTGGTCAGAAGCTCTACCACGCGGCGCAGGGTAATCACGCCCTCGGTCACCAGATCCACGCCTTCCATATAGGCAATGGGCGGTATCTCGGGATCCGTGTAATCCATGGACACGCGCAGGGGCCTCCCCAGCTCTCTGGAGAGGATCGTGGCGCTCGTGCCGCCTGAGACGATGTGCTTCGCCGTCTCATCCTTCATGAAATCCTCTGTGATCACCTCGTCGTCGTCCCGGCTCACAGGCGGGCCGGTCATCAGATGTACCGGCTTTCTGTCAATGATCCGGGCCACGACCACCGTCGTGTCGTCCCCGGGCTTCCCCTCATAGATGCGGCTGCACTCGTCACACAGGCCCGCTGCCATCCGCACCGCGGAGACCGTGCTTTTGTACTGCCCCTCGGCAAATTTTGCGACCTCCTCCCAGGGCCAGCCAAAGCAGAACTGCCTGCTCTTTCCCACTCCCGCGTGCGTCACCCCATCGCTCATCAGCACAAGGGCGTCCCCCTTTTGCACCTGGAACCGGCTCTCGGCAATCACCTTGTCCTTCACGGTCCTGGTCCGCTTCTCAAGCTCCGCCATATGGCCGTCCCGCAGGAAAATGCAGCCCGGATTGTCGTATTCCACCAGATACGCCTCGCCGCTGTTAAAAATCTGCAGGATGGAAAAGGTCGCATACGCCACCTTCCTCACCTGGCACAGCGGAAGCGTCTGTCCGATGGTCTCCACACATTCCTCCAGCGTCGCCCCGTTTAAAAACATGGTCCCCAGGATCTTGGCGGTCAGGGTGGATAAAATATTGGCCTTCACGCCGCTGCCCATCCCGTCCGCCAGGATCACCACGTCCGAATCCTCGGTCTTTAAAAGCTCCACCTTATCGCCGCACAGGATCTCCGAATATTTCACAAGGCTCTTAAACGTGACGTCCACGGTTATCCCCATGTCCGGACCTCCCCTTCCTTCTCGTCCTCAATCAGGGAGCAGAGCTTCGTCAGCGTCGTCTTTGTCTCCGCCGTCGTCTCCCCCAGAAGCCCCGCGATCTCCTGCGCCACCATCATCTGCTTGTAAATGACCTTCTGCGCGAGATCAATGGTCGCCTTTTTCTTTTCATATTCCTGCTTTGCCAGGGCCTCCTCCCGGGTCACGTCCATCAGGGTGAGAATGACAAAATTCCCCTCCGGGATGTACGCGATGTTCTGGAATACCACAAAGCCCCGCTCCGGGGACAGCGCCCTGCGGCTGTGGATGCTGGTATGCGTTTTAAATACCTCCTCCACCTCGCCGGTCTCCATCCAGCCGCCAAGCTCCCGCCCCTTCATCTCCTCCGGCTTGACGCCGAAATACTTTTCCACCGCGGCCGAGCACTCGAGAACCTTCAGATCCTCATCCACAACCATCATCAGGTTCGGCGAGGCGTCCATCACCAGATGCGACATGGAGCGCGCCCTGTCGTACAGATACGGGATGCACATATTAAGCTCCGCCTTGTTCTGCAGCACGGCGACCGCCTTTTCCCGGCAGGTCGGATAGCCGCAGGCCCCGCAGTTTAACTCCTGCTCCGGGCCGGCCTTTCCGGTTTTTTTAAGAACCTCCCGGATCTCCTCCCCGGTCGGGATCCGCTCCTTCTGGGAACGGTCCGAAAACTGCTTAGCCGTATCCACCGCCCTCTCCTCCTCTTTCAGAAGGGAAAGGTAAGCCGCCCCCCTGGGAAGCATCTCCTCCAGATCCAGCTTGACCTTAAAGCTCGACACCTCCGCCGCCGTGGCAGGGCCGTTGATACAGCCGCCGTGGCAGGCGTTCATCTCAATAAAGCAGCCCTTGACCTCCCCGGTCTTCATGGCCTCGCAGACCTCCTGGCAGTCCTTGACCCCGCTTACGTAAAACTTCCTGTAGCGATCCCTCTGCCGCTTCGTCTCCTCCACGGCGGTCAGAAGCCCCCCGCTGACCGGATAGCGAAGATTGGCGCCCAGATGGCGTTCCTCAAACGCTTCCTCCTCACAGGACGGTATCTCGATACCCTCCTCCGAAAGCCAGTCCCGGATCTCCTCAAAGGTCAGCACCGCGTCCGGGGCGACGGCGCGGCTCTTTTTCTTTTCCGCGATACAGGGGCCTGCAAATACCACCTTCGCATCCTCCCCGTACGATGCCTTCAGCATCCGCGTGTGGATCCCGGAGGGGAGCAGCACCGGGGCCATGTAGGGGATCAGCTCCGGATAATGGATTTCGATTAAATCCACAATGCTCGGGCACGCGGAGGTGATGATATTCTCCATCTCCCCCTGTTCCAAGAGCTTTACATACTCTCCCGTCGCCAGGGCCGCCGCCTCCGCGCTGTCCCGCACATCGGCAAAGCCGAGCTTTTTTAAGGCCGCCTTCACCTGGCCCCTGCTTTTATACGGAAACAGGCCGATGTACGCGGATGAAAGCGAAAGAACCACCGGCGCGCCGCCCTTTAAAAACTCCTTTACCTTAGAAAGCCCGCCGGACACGCGCTTGGCCGACTGCGGGCAGTTGAGCAGGCACTGGCCGCATAAGATACAGCGGTTTGGCATGATATACGCGTGTCCGTTCCGAATCATAATGGATTTTACTTCACAGCCGCGCACGCACTTGTAACAGTGCTTGCACATCGCGGCCTTAAAATCAATGATCGGCATGTTCCTCTCCCTCTCAGCTCAAACGGCCCATAATCTCCTTTTTGAAAAACTCCTCGGCCGTCTCCGGCGAAACGGAGTGCAGAACCCCGTCCACGGTGACGCAGACGCCCATCTTGCAGTTCCCGCTGCAGAAATCGCCGTTCAAATCCACCTTGTCCTCCAGGCCGTTCTCCGCAACCAGCTTCTGGAGCTTCTGGATGACCTCCCTCGAGCCCTTCAGGTGACAGGCGCTCCCAATACAGATTGATACTCTCATTTTCTTATCCTCCTATCCTTATCTTCCTGTGTTTATGCGTAAATGCAATGCTTATATGCCGCGGCCTGCGGGCGCGGCCGGAATAAGGGGCCGGGCGCGGGCCGTAACGATTGGTTCCATTATCTCATATTGTGATATTATTATCAATTAGTTCCGGGCATTTTCCTGTATTTTTTTTAAGGCATTTATGGAAATGGGTGGGGGCGGATTCCATTCAGGCATCAAAATAAGAATTGTACCTCTGAACTGCTTTCATTGGATAAGGGCGCGGGTATTGTGACGGTAATCCGTGTTATGTATAACGGCAGGGATGCCGGCAGCCAGCCTAAAGGGCATACAGTAAAGAGCGTAATGGCAGCGTTAAGGCACATGGAACTGTTACAGCAAGTTACTGTTCACACGCCTGCCGGGCTGTGCCCAGTAACACGCTTCGCGATGCACATAAACCGATCATAGACGTTATATCCTGCTTATGGTATAATCTATATACAAATACATTCTTGTTTTCCACTGCCGGGAGGTGATTGCTTATGACTGAAAAGGAGATGATTCAGAGAAACATTGAAGAATTTTCCAGACTTCAGAAATACATGATTTTAACGGAGGACAAAACATCAGCCGCCTATATGGAAATGAAAGACCGGTATATTGAGTTAAAGATTATATTAACTTCCTTTGAGATCAATCTCACAGAACTCGACAAAATCAAAAAATAAGCAGACGGGAGGGGCTCTTATGCCCCTCCTATTTCACGACGCGCAGCCGGTTTTTCTCCTGTTCGATCCGCAGCAGCTTTTCCATATCCAGCTTAAGCCCGAATCCGAACGGGTTGATCACAATCCCCTCCGAGTTCCCGATCTGGCCCTTGAGCTCGCGGAATCTCAGCCGCCTGCCGCCAAGACGCTTCTTTTTGTCAAATTTATCCATCTCCACCCAGTCCGTGAAAACCGGGCGGTACTGGCCGCCCTGGCTGTCTGTCACCAGGGGAGGCGTCATGGTCCTGCGATCCGTCTCCGGAAGCAGGAAACTCGCCTTGTAAAGCTCCCCGCACATCTGATCCTCCAGAACCCGTATATCAGCCCGGCGGGCGCAGCCCTGATAGTACAGGCAGACGGAGCGCATCAGATCCGGGTTCCTGACCTCATTCGGCTCCCGCTGCGGTTCCTCCGCAATCAGGGCAAGCGGAAGGAGCAGCGATTCGTGGCTCTTGTCCAGCACGACGGCCTCAAAGCCGCCGCGGTGCAGATCACGGAAAAAATCCGTCCGTTTTTCCGGACAGATGTGGACGCTCTCCGCCTCCATGCCGCTCCAGCGCAGGCCCTGAATGAATTCATCGGCATATTCCCCGCTGGTATAGAGAAAAGCCGCCGTCATGCCGTGCTCCATGCCCATATAAAACTGGCTGGTGATCCTCACTCTGGCGCAGTACATCCCGGGCGCTGTCATAAGAAGCCCCGAAAGTTCCGCCAAAAGCCGCGCTAACTGCTCCGGCTTTTCGTTTTTCTTGATCGTAAGAATGAGTTCCCGAACCTTTTCCACGCTGTGCCTCCTGCCGTCTCTTAAGAGCATGTTCCAAACGCGCTCTGATCTGATTTTTATAAACCGGGTAAGGGAAACGCGTTTCCGCTACCCGCCGCCCGCGCGCCGCGTCAGCGGCATACCTGCGCTGTGCGGGCCTGTGCGCAAAAAAGGTAACAGCTCAGACATGTTACGGCATCTGCCCATGAAAATCGCTTCGCGATGGGGCAGATGCCTGCCGCCGCCGCGTTTTCGTACGATCAGCGCAGCAGGTGCGCAGATCTATCTGAACTGTTGCCAAAAAAGCTGCAACTCCCTGTCAACCAGAGAATTCCAGCCTTTTCTTCAGCTCCCAGCCGGACTCGAACCGGCGACCTACGCATTACGAATGCGTCGCTCTACCAACTGAGCCATGGAAGCGCTTAAAAAATGCTCTGGAGAAATCCAAAGCAATTTTCAAATGACCTGTCCGGGAATCGAACCCGGGTTTACGCCGTGAGAGGGCGTCGTCTTAGCCGCTTGACCAACAGGCCATGTGAGAATCGAGGCGACGTGATTCGAACACGCGACCTCTGCGTCCCGAACGCAGCGCTCTACCAAACTGAGCCACGCCTCGATTACATAACGTAGTATAATACAGGAACCAGAAAATGTCAACCCTTTTTTTAAATAAAATTAAAAAAATTTATTCAATTAAAACAATTGCCCTGATTCGCTCTATTTCAACGGCTTTCAGCCTGGAGCGACAGCAAAGCTCCCCCTTTTCCTTTTCAGCCGGTCTGTCAAAATCTGAAGCGGTTTTGTGATGTATCTGTCCCTGTGAAACAGCGCCATCATCTGATTTTCCATTTCCATTCCTTCCAGGCGGATCAGGCGCAGCTTCTTAAGGAGCAGGGAATCTGTCAATAACTGCTCCGGCAGAATCGTAATCCCCAGCCCTGCCTCGGCCGCCCTTATAAGGGCAAATGAATTCACACTCTCCCAGACCGGTTCGGCTTTTAAGCCGGCAAGCGCGAGCCGGCTGTCAAACGTATCGCGGATCGCGCTTCCCGGTTCGCGCAGCAATAACGGAAACGCGCACAGCCGCTCCGGCGTCATCTCCTGCTCCGGCAGATGAAACCCCGGCGCACAGGCGGCGCATAGCTGATACGCCCCCAAACGGATCGTGTAAAAATCTCCTTTGGGCGCAATCCCCTCCCAGCATGCGATATCCGCCTTTCCCCGCCGCAGAATCTCAATCGCGGCATTTGCGCTAGAGCGTGTTTGAAAATTGCTTTCTGGTAGCTGTGCGTGCCGCTTTGTGGGATATTTGTGCCAAATGAACGCGGCGTAGTGGGCTACGTTAAGTGAATTTGGCACAAATATACCTCGAAGTGGGGCGTGCAGATGCCAGGAATGAATTTTCAAACACGCTCTAGCAACCCGGACCGAAACCTTTACCTCCGGACAGGACGCCTTAAACTCTCTCAGGATATCAGGGAGCAGGAACGAGGCAATGGTAATGCCCGACACCACCGTAACCGGCGTATTCTCCTCCAGACATGTGATTCTCCTGTCAAAATTCCGGCAGGCTGTCAAAATATGACGGGATTCCTCCAAAAGCGAAACACCGCAGCGCGTCAGCGCCGCTCCCTTGGGATGACGCTCAAACAGCGCGGTTCCCGCCTGCTTTTCCAGTTCGGCGACCGCGTGGGAAACAGCGGACTGCGTCATATACAGTTTCTTAGCCGCGCCCGTAAAGGTTCCGGTCTCTGCAACTGCCTCCAGGATTTCCAGATGCCGTACAATCATGTTTATGTTTCTCTCCTTTTGACATGAATAAAATCGATGGATTGTATGAAATTATAGCATTTTACAGATTTTATAGCAAGGGATATAATAGCCGGGCAGAGTTGTGAGGGGAGACTGACGGAAGGGGGCCGGATGATGTCGTAAAAAGGACGTCAAGAGAAGGCCGGATGGTGTCGTGAAAGGGACGCCGGCAGCGGGGCTCCGCCTGATACAGAACCGATCTCCGGCATCCCTTTCACGGGTCCATCCGCCCTGCGCTCTCTCACCCAATTAAGCTGTAAACAAAAACCAGGAGGAATCTCATTTTGAAACAGCGCTTAAAAACATACGCATGGCTCTTGTCAGCCAATCTCTTTATCAGCGCCTTTACATTCGGCGGCGGCTATATCGTTGTTCCTATGATACGCCGCTTTTTTGTCCTGAAAAAACCGTATCTCACAGAAGAGGAGCTGATCAATCTGGCGGCCATCGCGCAGTCATCGCCCGGGGCGATTGCGATCAATCTCTCTGCGCTGGCGGGGTATAAGGCGGCCGGGACGGCAGGGGCCCTGATAAGCTGTACCGCCGCGGTCGCTCCCCCGCTCGTTATCCTTGCCTTTGTCTCCGCATTCTATAAGGCATTTGCCGCCAATGCGGTGATTGCGGCCGTCTTAAAGGGGATGGAGGCGGGTGTTGCGGCTCTGATGATTGATCTGATCGCCGATATGTGTTCCCTGATATGGAAGAAACGGTCCTTCTTTTTTTCCGCCATGATCCCGCTTTCATTTGCAGCCAATTTCGTATTCGGCATCCATGCGGCTCTGATACTCGCGGTCTGCTGCGTTTTGTGCATTTTGCAGGCGCTTTATAAAAAATATAAAGAAAGGGAACAATCATGAATACTTCGTGGAACCTGTTTATCGTGTTTCTCAAGATCGGCCTGTTCAGCATTGGCGGGGGGTATGCGGTTATACCTTTGATCCGGGAACAGGCCGTAGAGAAAACGGGTTGGATCAGTGAGAAGATGTTTACAGATATTATCACGATCTCGCAGATGACGCCCGGGCCGCTGGCTGTCAATACATCGACCTTTGCCGGCCTTCAAATCGGCGGTATCGCCGGAGCGCTGGCGGCTACGGTTGGCTGCGTATTGTGCGGGGTCGTGATTTCGCTGGGATTATATCGTTTTTTTCAGGCATGCCAAACCTCCGCCTTTGTACTGGATGTGCTGAACGGGCTGAAATCCGCCTCGCTGGGCCTGATTCTCTCAGCCGCATTCACGATCATAGGGCTGGCTCTGTACGGCGGCGCCGGCTTTTCTTCGCTTAATCCGGCCGCGTTATGCCTGCTTTTAGCTGCGTTGTTTATGCTGCGCAAATGGCGCATCCACCCGGTTCTCATTATGCTGTTCAGCGGGATTGCGGGGCTTGTGCTCTATTTGTAAGCAAATTTACAGCATCGCATTCATTCGCCCGGGATGAATGCGATGCTGCAAATTTTTATTTCATCAGCTTCTGAATCGTCCGGCACAGCTCCTCTACGGCTTCTTCCCCGTTTCCTGCCTCGATGTCGTCCACCACGCAGGTCTTGATATGGTTGGAGAGAAGCTCCCTGGAAAAGCTGTTGAGCGCGGCCTGGATCGCGGACACCTGGTTTAAGATGTCCACACAGTAGCGCTCATCCTCGACCATGGCCTTTACGCCTCTCACCTGGCCCTCGATGCGGTTTAAGCGCTTCAGCAGATCGCGTTCCTCTGTCAGATTCCTGTGCTTATGGCGTTCGGAGACTGTACCGTCCGCTGAATACATGCATTGCCCGCTCTCCTTTTTTTCACAGCATCCCATCTTGTTTTCCCCCATACTTTTATCATGTGCTCCCGGAAGCTCACAAAAACCAGCGGCTCCGGGAGCGCATTGTCAAACGGGTTACAGCGCCCGCGCGGCCGGATCCCGGGCCTTTATTCGATCGCAAGAACCTTATAATCCTGATCCTCGACCGCCTTTTTCAATACCTCGTCAGCCACTTCCCCGGCCAGGGAAACCTCTGCTGTGCCTGCCTCGTGGCTCACCGCCGCCTCTTCCACTCCCGGAAGCGCCTCAAGGCATTTCTTCACTCTTGCCTCACAGTGCGCGCACATCATTCCTTCGATTTTCATGGTCTTTTTCATTGCTGCTTCCTCCGTTTCATTTTTAATTTCATTATCCGATGTTCCTGCCTCTGCCGGCGCTTCCGCGGCGCGCGGCGCGTCCTGCCCGTATGCGGCCTTTGCCTTTTTCCGGCGAAGATGCCGGTCCTTAGACGGATCGTGTACTTTTAAAAGATTTAAGCGCAGCGCGTTTGTCACCACGCAGAAGCTGGAAAGGCTCATGGCCGCGGCCCCGAACATCGGATTTAATTTCCATCCAAAGACAGGATACCACAAACCGGCTGCCAATGGAATCCCCACAACGTTATAAAAGAAGGCCCAAAACAGATTTTCATGGATGTTCCTTAAGGCGGCGCGGCTTAAGCGGATCGCGGCCGGCACATCGGTGAGGCGGCTTTTCATCAGCACCACATCCGCGGCGTCCACGGCGATATCGGTTCCCGCGCCGATGGCGATCCCCACATCGGCCCTTGTGAGGGCCGGGGCGTCGTTGATGCCGTCTCCGACCATGGCTGTTTTCCCCTGTTCCCGCAGGGAGCGGATCACGCTCTCCTTTCCGTCCGGCAGGACGCCTGCGATCACTTCGTCCACGCCTGCCTGACGGCCGATCGCGCGGGCGGTGCGCTCGTTATCCCCGGTCAGCATGACTACCCGGATGCCCATGTCCTGAAGCTCCTTTACCGCCTGCGGGCTCTCCTCCTTGATGGTGTCCGCCACGGCAATCATTCCCAGAATCTGCTGATCCTTTGCGAAAAACAGGGGCGTCTTCCCCGCTCCGGAAAGGGTTTCAAACTGCCGCCGCATCGCCTCCGGCGCGCCGCACCGGCCGGCGATGAAGGAAAAGCTGCCGCCCCTTAAGACGGCCCCGTTTAAACGCGCCGTGAGGCCGTTTCCCGGCAGAGCTTTGAACTCCTCCACCTCCGGGGCGGTGAGAGCCTGCTCCTTCGCATAGGCGAGAACCGCCCTGGCCAGAGGGTGTTCGCTCCGCTGCTCCAGCGCGTAGGCGCATGTCAGAAGCTCCTCTTTTTCGACGCCCACCGCGGGAAGCACATCTGTGACCTTCGGCTCGCCGCTTGTGATGGTGCCGGTCTTGTCAAGCGCCACGATCTCCATTTTCCCTGTCTCTTCTAAGGAAACCGCGGTCTTAAACAGGATTCCGTTCCTGGCGCCCATGCCGTTTCCGACCATGATGGCCACCGGGGTCGCCAGGCCCAGCGCGCAGGGACAGCTAATCACCAGCACGGAAATGCCCCTTGCCAGGGCAAAGCCAATCCCCTCGCCCGCCAGAAGCCAGGCCGCAAGCGTAACAGCCGCTATGGCGATCACAGCCGGCACGAACACGCCGGAAACCCGGTCCGCCACCTTGGCGATCGGCGCTTTGGTGGCCGCCGCGTCGCTCACCATGCGGATAATCTGGGACAGAGAGGTATCCTCGCCCACCCGCACCGCCTCGCACCGCATATAACCCGACTGGTTCACCGTCGCGGCCGAAACCGGATCTCCGGCCTCCTTATCCACCGGGATGCTCTCTCCCGTCAAAGCCGCCTCATTGACCGCGCTCACGCCCTCCAGCACAATCCCGTCCACCGGGATATTCTCCCCGGGACGGACCACAAACACGTCTCCTTTTTTCACCTGCTCGATGGGGACCTCGGTCTCCACGCCGTCTTTTAAGAGAACCGCCGTCTTAGGCGCAAGCTTCATAAGCCCCTTCAGCGCGTCCGTGGTCTTGCCCTTAGAGCGCGCCTCCAGCATCTTTCCCACCGTGATCAGGGTCAGGATCATGGCCGCGGACTCAAAATAGAACTCATGCATATATGCCATCACGCCGGACATATCGCCCTTAAGCTGCGCGTCCGTCATGGCAAACAGCGCATATACGCTGTACACAAATGACGCGCCCGAGCCCAGCGCCACCAGGGTATCCATGTTCGGCGCGCCGTGCATAAGGCCCTTAAAGCCGCTCACAAAAAACTTCTGGTTGATCACCATGACGATCCCGGTCAGAAGGAGCTGGATAAGGCCGACTGCCACATGGTTTTCGGCCAGCGCCGCAGGAAGCGGCCAGCCCCACATCATATGCCCCATGGAGACATACATGAGGACAGCCAGGAAGCCGAGGGATGAAAACAGGCGGCGTTTGAGGGCCGGCGTTTCATGATCCTTTAGGGCATCCGCCGCCGCCAAAGCGGATGAGGCGGCCCCGCCGGGGCGGGCGTTGTCCGCAGCGCCTTTTAGTGCGGCGCCGTACCCGGCGTCCTCCACGGCTTTTACGATCGCCTCGCTGGCGACTTCTCCCTCGACTCCCATTGAATTTGTCAAAAGGCTGACCGAGCAGGCCGTTACGCCCGGGACTTTTGATACCGCTTTTTCCACACGGGCGCTGCAGGCGGCGCAGCTCATGCCGGTTACTGTATATTGATCCATAATCGTCCTCCTTTCAGTCTGGCCGGAGCGTGGTTGAAGATTGCCTGGCTCCGGGACGGCGATGTCCTGTGAGTGGGGTGCGGGCCGTTTTTCGGATATGGGTTATTATATACCCTGGTGGGGTATGTGTCAAGGAGATCTTCTGGGGGAAATACTGGGGGGGGGGTGTGTTGTGATAAGGACGCCGGAGGCAGTTTCTATATCCAACGGAACCCCGCTCCCGCTCGGAGAAAAGCGCAGCGGTACTAAGCTCGAAAAGACCTCGCTAAGTACCGGCGGTTTTCTACGGGTTCCTTATGGATATAGAAACTGCCTCCGGCTGGTACTGGCTGGCCGTAAAGCGAAGTTGTGGTTTTTGACAATAGGATGTAATTACCATAAGGATTCTTTATGCGGCGGATTAGCGGTACAAACTGAACATTATCGTCTACGAGCTGATTTGATACCTGCAATAAGTGAAAAAAGACCAAGCAAACCAATAATAATTCTGCATATTATCCCCGGAATTGCGAATATCGGTGGAAATGGACATATTGCTACAAGTATGAGTAAAATCGCCCCTATGGCAATTAGTACAGTACCATTCATAAACGAGCTCTCCTTAAACTTCGATTTTATATTTCTCTTTCTAAAATTAATCGATTGCTTTTATTCCTTTTTCAGATAAGTTTCTAAGATGTTCAAGCATACTATTAATTAGGGCGGGAGAATGTCTTTTCCACTCTGTTACCTCTGCGACAATTTTCAACGGATACTTCGTTCTATAAGATTTCGTAGGATTTCCTGGAAATTTTTTATCTGTAAGATTTGGATCATCTTCAAACTCTCCTGTTGGTTCAACAACATATATTTTTTCCTGACCGCTTCCCTCTGCCAATTCCGCTCCCCAAATCGCAGCGTCCAATGTCCCGGCAAAATAAACATACTCTGATTTTCTATCATCATTATAATTCTTTTTTTGTCCTATAATCAGAAAATCTCCGATTTTCAACGCTGCCTTTGTTCCATGAAAAAATGAACCTTTACTAAATACAAAATTGTCCTTCATATAATTTGTCCTCCACAATCCCAATTTGTACATAACTATACCATAATTTATATAATTCAAAAAGAAGAATATTTATTCCCGCGAGCAACAAGGAATATAATACCCAAATGCGGAAGAATAATCCGAACGGATCATATTGTTACGGGCTATATGGGATGTGAATATAAGTTAAATGGGGGGGATTAGAGATTGCCGTTATGAATTAACGGCATGACAGAGGCGTTAAAAAAGGCATACTCAAAAAGCTTGCCCTGATTATGATTCGATTAAATTTGTTAAACCTTCAAATCAGAGCTTTTATAATCGAACTATACCGGGAGGATAAATGTTCCTTCTTAAAATTCATGGCCTTCCGATAACGTAGCCATCGTCAGCTCCTATATCCCGGATTCTCGAAAACGTGACGATGAATTTTCGCCACACTTAGCCGAACCACCTGAATTTTATTGACAAAACCAC